>NZ_JALKIF010000004.1 GCF_023227715.1 Methanobacterium alcaliphilum | reverse complement strand
AAAACAGTCAAAATCAAAATCAATTGCTTTCTTCTCATCATTTTTCACCTCCATTTCAATTAATGTAAAAATAGAATAACCGAATTCTATTTCATCACCTCATTTGGAGTAATACAATAAATATACTTTATGTTATTACATGACCCCTTAAAAAGTTGAAAAAAGTAATAACATAACTAAAAATAATACTATCATAAGCATTTTAAGAAGGAATTTAATACTTTTGAATTTTTATAAAATTCAAGTTCTACATACCGCTTGAAATCAGATATGACTTAATAAAAAAAATATTTTAAAATAGTTATTGGGATATTTTGAACTTATATCCCATTTTAACTCTGTTAAAAAAATAGAATAACGAGTATTATCTCTTCAAAAGATCATCTCTAAAATAAAATCCAGCACCAGCTATTATACCTACACTTACTATTGCAATAGCCCAGGGAAAGTTTGAATTATCACTTGAACTTGTAGTGGTGTTATTAGTATGTGAATCAGTTTGATTATTCGTTTCATTATTTAAAGTTCCTGTATCCCCGTCTTCTGCATTTTGTGAAGTAGTATCTTGACTTTGTCCAGAATTGGAATCCCCATTGCTATTTTGATTAGAACTGGTTTGTTTATTATCTTTTGAATTAGAATTTGAAGTTGACCCCGATTTTGAATTGGAGTTAGAATCCGTGGTCTTTTTAGCGTTATTGTTGTTGCTGCTTTGATCAGTAGAGCCTTGATCAGTGCCGCCGCCAGAATTATCATCTATAATTATTTCATCAGGATATTCAGTTCCGTGTCCGGGGTGAGCCATTGCTGCTCCTGAAAACCCCAAAATAATCACTAAACATATAGTCAACAGAAAAAAATCTTTTTTAAAATATTTCATCGTCCCACCTTGCCAAAAAACCGATTATCAAATTAAAAATTTTCAATCGTGTTGGTTGATTATAATCTCTAAAATAATATATGCATACTTATTATTAAAGTTTTATTATTACTATTAACTTAAAATCAGGATTTTTTGTAATAATTCCTTAAATCTAAAAAAGTTGGAATAATCCTCAGTAGTATTAAAAAATAAAAAAAGAAAATGGGAAAATTAGTTAGTTTCTACCGATTCCTTTGAAATAACCAAACCCAATAAGACCCATCAAAGAACATAAACCAACTATAGCATAAGCATAGTTATAATCATCCTTAGATGAAGAATTATCAGTCTTAGAAACCTCATAAGCCTTTTGAGAAGAAGCATCACCAGCCTCAGCCGCCGCCTCACTAGAATCAACAGACTGAGCAGACACCGACGAAGAAGTACTCACAGAAGTCCCAGGACTACTAGAAGACCCACTCGGGCCACTCGGACCGGACGGAGCACCAGGACTTGAAGGAGAACTCGGCTTACTAGGAGTAGAAGGAGTAGACGGATTACCAGGATCAGACTCAGTACCCTCAACACCCATAATCTTAGCCAACATCTTAGCCTGTTCAGAAGTTAACTGCATCATACCATGTTTACTAACCCGATCTATAACACTGGCCAGCATAGATATCGCCATAGGATCTGTAAGCTTATTAGGACCAAACAAATACATATTAGCAATATTTTGCCACATAGCCGGACTTATTGCACCATTAATATTCAATGTATACATTGAACGGATAGCCAATGCAATACGCCTTTGTCCTGCAGACCCCTCACTAAGCATACCCTGCCTCCAAACAGGATTTAGGAGAGTCATAGTTATACTATCATATAATGCTTCAGGAAGCGTCCTCACAGTAATACCAGTCACAGTAGTTCCATCTATTTTAGCATAACCCGTATTAACAACATAACTGGTTATGTTTCTACCTGTTAAGCGTTTAACCATGAATTCAATCATAGTTATGCCCCTATAAGTAGGCGCAGTCGCCCCATTAGTCACACGGGCACTAATCACCATAGATGTTTCCACTGTTTTTAGTAGTTTCTCCATTACACTTCTTCCAGGAACTCCATTTAAACCATAACCATACAGATATGACTCATATTCCAAGTAAGCTTCTGCTAATTCTTCTTCAGTCCACGATTCAGATGAACGCAGAAGTCTAGCAGTCCCCATTGCATGAGGATCGGCACCCGGAGGTAAACCAAATATCCTGGCTCTTGCTAATCGCTCAGCTTGAATTTCAGCTTCACTTTGACTTAAACCCTGCGCAATAAGTTCTGCTTTTAATTCACCCATCATAGCCAGATAATGCTTGCGCACGAAATTCTGAGTGATAGACTCATTTAAAAGAGCAACTTGCTGAACAGCTTTGTCAATAAGCTCTATTATATTATAACAGACATTAATGAAGCTTACAGAAGCACCAATCATCACATCAATTCTTGGTCTCTGAACCGTGGTATTACCAATAGTAATGGTCAGATCCTCCAAAGGAATAACTTCTGTTCCAACAATTACACCATTCAAGTATACTGGTTTTACACCCAGGAAATAGAATATTGTAGCAATATCTACCCCATTAGTAGCAATGGTTGTTCCTCCACGAATTGAAGTTCCAATTGTTTCAGGGAATGTCCCATTGGTACTGTTAAAGTACTGTTGTAAAACTGCTTCTGCAGCAGCAGTACCAATAATCAATGCTGCAGAGTCGGGAACTTTCCTTGGATCAAATGAATATGTATTTCGTCCTGTTGGTAAAGATGTTAAATCCCTTACCGGATCACCTGCAACACCCGGAGTAATGTATCCACCATTTAATGCCTTCAATAAAGAAGCCATTTCATTGGTCACACTCTGATTAAGTAGATCAAGGATATAATCATGCATCCCTGTCCTGTTTCCTGGATCATAGGCAATAATCGCTGCAATGAATTTCTCTAGCGTCTCATTATCAGGCAGTTCACCAAAAGTGTGTAAACCATACGTAGTCAAAGACTGTTCCAAAGTATGCAAGTAATCATGCAACCTATTTAAAACAGTTCCAAAGCTAGTGTTAGAGTTTATATCTAATCTTTCAGCTAAACCGGTCTGGTTATCAATTTTATTCCAAATTTGAGCTTTTAATATAGCCATTCTCTCGCTATCATTCTGATTATATGCTTCATTAAATGACTCAAGTAAATCATGCATCTCCAATAAATTACCATACAAAGCAGAATCAACAACCGGCGGAGTCAAGTGGGATATAATAACTGCATAAGCTCGCCTTTTAGCATTGTTATTTGCTCCAGAGTAAATATAGATATGCGGCATTTCACCGATCAATGTATTTGGCCAGTCATCTTCAGTCATACCTGCTGTGTGTCCAGGAAGAAGCTCCAATGTTCCATGCTCTCCAACATGCACTACTGCGTTAGCATCAAAAACATCCTGCAACCACAAATAGAAAGCAATGTACTGGTGAGTCGGTGGTAACGTATCATCACTCAGATCAGAGGTACTGCCATTCCACTTCCATATTGGCTGCGGCCCCATGAAAATATTACCTAACATTATACCCGGGAATACTATCTGACCATTGTAAATCATTAAAGTCCCCGGAGCAGGACCCCAAACATCTTCTACCTGTTTACGCAGAGATGCCGGTAACTGGTTATACAGTTCCAAATATTTCTGCACAGACATAGTAGGAGCACCCTTTTGGATGAGAGTTGCAAGGTCTTGTTGAGTGTAATTTACAAGGTTACGTCCGTGATCAGTTATCAAAGCCAAAACACTTTCAGCAGTTATATTTGACGAACTCAAAGAACCTATATTATATCCATCAGCAGCAAGAGCTTTAAGGATATTAGCCAAACTTGCTTCAATATTTAAGCTTCCTCCAACAGGCATTCCCTCATCGTGAGTATTATCAAAGTATATCAAAGCCAGTTTTTTATCACTGTTCAATGTATGCTTCAAAACACCCCAAGCATAAGCACGATCCGCCAATTGATCAATACCTGGCTGATAAGGCACAAATATTTTCACATCAGCGCCAGTAATCGGATCAACACCTATACTCTTAGAACCACCAATCAAAACCGGCTCAATACGTCCATTAATTTCAGGAGTGATAATCCACGTAGTAAGTTCATTACCAGTTAAACCCATACTATAAGCCAAATAACCATCAATGGTATCCTGAAGGAAAACGTGTACTGGGCTAAGTATTGGTACATTTAACTGATTAATTATACTCACACTAGCATTATCAGTCATACCACTATGCAAGTGAGTAATCAGAACATCTATAGCAGGAGTTCCATTAACCATAAAGAAAGTATTAGCAACTGTAGAAAAACTGCTCATAATAGGCACTATAACATTAACACCACGCTCTTCCAAAGCATAAATCAATGCATTATACGCAGCCAAATCATTAGCACCATAATACCAACTATGGAATATTAAAGCAACCCAAGGACCATTAACTTTGTATTTTCCAGCAGAAACATACCAATCCACATAATCCTGACGAGTAACGAATATCTGAGTAGTGTCCGGATGATAAACAAAATCAGTTGGCATTGTAATTATTGTAGTATTAGTTGAACTACTAATAGCCGAAAAATCTTTCAATACTGCCAACATTGCTCTTTTAATATTCTCAGGACTTAAATTTGCATTGAGAACTGATGAATATGAGAGTGTTGTTACATTAAATCCACTTAAAGGATTAGATCCTCCAATCAAGTATATTTTAGAACCATTGGGCATGTTTTTCACAATTGACGAAAGATATGCCGTGAATACATTACTACCCGGATTGATCATTACAAATATATTGGCTGTTTTAAGCTCATTACTAAATTTTTCAAAGACCTCTGTATCCGTAGATGCAGTATCTTCAGCGAAGATTTTTAATTCAAAATCATAGCCTTCTGCAAGCAGTTGATTCAGGTAAACATCGTTCATAACCCTGTCAATTGTTCCAACCCTACTACCAGCCACCAGTATAACCATTTTCACATCTTTTAGCATTTTTGATGGTACAAATGTGTGGTTGAGTTCTGCTGTGGGTATGGGTGATCCTGTAGGAGTTACTGTAGTTGTGAAAGTCTTAAAAGTAGAAAATATTATTTCAACTTGAAACTGTGTTAAACTGGAATTAAAATAGATATCGTATTCACCACTGGCATTAGTCACACCAGAAGCAAGAGTTAAGTTGTTAGTCGGGTTTTTAATGTTTATAATGGCTCCGTGAGCCGGTGTAGTGTTATTTAAAATCACACCATATATACGCGGGTCTGGTTCAACTGTACCCTGATTTGAATTATCATTTGTTTCATTACTACTAAATTCAGTCGTTTGTGTATCATTTACACCCCCTTGTGAATCAGTAGCGGCCACTGCACCACAGCAAGCCATAATAAAAACAAATGTCGTCAGTATGAATATCACTTGTTTTCTAATCTTTTTCACCTCCATTCAATTTGTAACAATGTTATAGACTAAACCCACATATTAATACATATGTCTTTAAATTTATTATTACTGAAAGGGGGAAAATCAGAGTTTTTGTAATACTAAACATAAATACGTAATACTAATCCCCATAGTTTCAAATCGATGCGAAATTAAAATTATTTAAAATTGATTTTAAAACTTTTTTAACTTTATTTATAGAAAATAATAAAAAATAACCTTTATTTAAATAAAAAACAATATATGAAATGAGTTTTAAGTAATATACAATCCTCAGTAGTATTAAAAAATAAAAAAAGAAAATGGGAAAATTAGTTAGTTTCTACCGATTCCTTTGAAATAACCAAACCCAATAAGACCCATCAAAGAACATAAACCAACTATAGCATAAGCATAGTTATAATCATCCTTAGATGAAGAATTATCAGTCTTAGAAACCTCATAAGCCTTTTGAGAAGAAGCATCACCAGCCTCAGCCGCCGCCTCACTAGAATCAACAGACTGAGCAGACACCGACGAATAAGTACTCACAGAAGTCCCAGGACTACTAGAAGACCCACTCGGGCCACTCGGACCGGACGGAGCACCAGGACTTGAAGGAGAACTCGGCTTACTAGGAGTAGAAGGAGTAGACGGATTACCAGGATCAGACTCAGTGCCCTCAACACCCATAATCTTAGCCAACATCTTAGCCTGAGAATCAGTTAATTTAACCATTCCTCGTTTATATGCTTGATAAATAGTGTTAGCAATCATATTTTGCTGATCTGAACTAAACAAGCTGAACATGTTTTTATCAAACAGATACGTGTTGGCAATTTTTTGCCATGTAGCACTACTTATAACATCCATCATAGCATCTGTACGGAAAATACTTCTAATTCTAAGGGCTATGGTAGTCAGTCCGGAGTATCCTTCCTTCAACATTCCTTCTCTCCAAACAGGATTGAATAATGTCAAAGATAAGTCGTCGTGCATTGATTCTTGAATAGTTAAAACTCTAGAAGATCCATCCCCTGTTAGAACAATGTAACTGGTTATATTTTTACCAGTGATGTATTTTACCACACTGTTTATTGTTGCAGATCCAAAGTATCTGTGATTACCAGAGATTGCAGATGGACTTATGGCCATAGTAGCATCAACTGTAGCCAGTAGTTTTTCCATTATCAAACGACCAGGCATTCCAGAGATGCCATCTAATCCATCACCATAGACATATGAATTATAATCAAGATATGTCTCGGCTAATTCCTCTTCAGTCCACGAATCAGAATTCATTAGCCTTGCAACTCCCACTCCATGCGGATCAGCACCAGGCGGTAAACCAAATATTCTTGCACGAGCTAGACGTTCAGCTAAAGTTTTAGCCTCAGCATCAGTTTTACCTTGAGATTTGAATTCGGCTTCAAGTAGAGGGATCAGCTCCAAATAGTGTTTTCGAACATAGTTTTGACTGGTTGACTCATTAAGAATAGCAACTTTTCCAATAGCTTCGTCAAGTAATTTGACTACATCTGGACATGCATCTCTTAGGCTAGATGATGCCTGGATAAGCACATCAATTCGGGGTCTGCCTCCCATTTCACTGAGTGGAATTACTTTAACCCCCACAACCATACCGCTGTTATAAACAGGTTCTACTCCCAATAGATAGAAAATACTTGCAATGCTCTGACCATAGGTGAGCATTACTTCCCCACCACTTACTGGAACCGCAATTGTTTCAGGGTAGGTGTTGTTACCATGGCTATCCATGTAGCGCTGTAGTAGTGATGCTGTTGAATTAGCAGCAATTATCATAGCAGCACTATCTGGAACCTTTCTTGGATCGAAAGTGTACTTATTACGACCTGAGGGTAAGTTTGCTAATGATCTAACAGGGTCTCCTGCACTGCATGGTTCAATATAGCCCCCACACAATGCATTTAACAGCGCATTCATTTCATTGGAAGCACTTTGAATTAGCAGATTTCTTATTTCGTCTCTTTGGCTGGTTCGAGTAGCTGGATCGAAAGATATTATTGCATCAATGAATTTTTCCAGAGTATCATTGTCCGGTAGCTCACCAAAAGTGTGCAGACCATAATAAGTAAGTTGTTGTTGTAAAGTGTGCAAGTAATCATGTAGCTTGGTTAAAACAACCCCAAACCCAGTTGCAGAATTAATACCTAGTCTTTCACTTAAACCTGTTTCGTTATTGATTTTATTCCATATTTGAGTCTTCAATATAGACATTCTCTCAGTATCATTCCTTTGGTATGCATCATCAAAGGACGTCACCAGATCATGTAGCTCCTGTAAATTACCATATAGGAGAGTTTCTGTTACAGCAGGTACAAGGTGAGTTATAATTAAAGCATAGGCTCTTCTTTTAGAAGCTGTAGCATCTTCTCCAGCCATGTTTCTGATATAAATATGCGGCATAGCACCAATAAGTGTATTCGGCCAATCATCAGCAGTCATGCCTAGACTGTGTCCAGGCAATAGTTCTAAAGTACCATGATCTCCCAATTGGACATAAGCATCAGCTTGGAATTTATTTTGTAAATACAAGTAGAATGCTATGTATTGATGAGTTGGTGGTAAATTTTCATCACCATAAAGGCGGGATAAAGATCCATCCCACTTCCAAATAGGTTGAGGGGCCAATAAAACATTGCCCAGCATTACAGCAGGAATAACGATTTTATCCCCATATACCATCAAATTTCCAGGAGCAGGGCCCCATACGGACTCAACTTGAGCTTTAAGAGAGTTTGATAACTGATTGTACCACTGCAAGTATTCTGTTTTAGATACTGTTATAGCGCCTTTCTGAATCAGAGTTAATAAGTCACTTTGAGTATAATTTAACAGATTCCTACCATGATCATTAATTAGAGCTAAAATATCTGATGCATTTAGACTATTATTTGATCCCAGATCATAACCTGAATCTTTTAAAGCGTTCAATATGTTGCTAATACTTTCTGGTAGGTTTAAACCTGCTGCAGAAGGCATTGTTTCATCGTGTGTATTGTCGATGTATACTAGTGCTAATTTTTTATCAGCATTGTTTTTGGTTTTTAAATTAGCCCATGCAATTGTCATATCACAGAGTTGATTTAGACCGGGCTCGTAGGGAGTAAACAATTTTATTTCCATCCCTGTTACTGGGTCTACACTGGTTATATTCAGACCACCCACCAGCACATTTCCAACACGTCCCGCGATCTCTGGACCTATAGTCCATAAATTGAGTTCATATCCTCCAGTTATCCCCATACTATTATTAAGGTAATCTTGGAGTGTGGTTTGCCCTATCATCATTGCCCCTATAACTGGAACATTTAATTCCTTGTACATGGCTATGCTTGTAGGTACTCCACTGGAATGGCTTTGGATAATAAGTGCACTAATTAAAGGAGTTCCATCCAATGTGAAAACATTCCTGTAAATAGTGAAATTATTGTTACCAGAATGACTTAATGGGGTACTTTGACTTAATGGAATAATATTAATTCCTTTAGATTCTAGATTGTATATTATAGCGTTCATTACTTGTAAATCTTCAGTATTATAAAATGAACAGTCAAATACATATCCAATCCAAGCTCCATTTGGTTTAAACTTTTCTGCTGACACATACCAGTTCAAATATTCTGAAAAAGTAGTGAAAACCGTACTAGCATCAGGATGATATATTAAATCTTGAGAAGTTTCTGGAACAAATGTAGTATTTGTAGAATTGTCTATTGCTCCGCCAATTTTTAAAACACTTAAGAAAACTTTTTTAATAGTTTCTTTACTGTAACTACTACTAAATCCATATGAATAAGTTGTTTTATTTCTTGATCCAAGATAATGGGATCCCGTCTGGATTAGAGCTGCGTTAGTGGGTAAATTGTTGTCGATTATTTCTGTAATCTCTGAAAACGCTTGTGGTTGGGTTGAAGAAAACCCTGATGTCATGAAGAAAATGTTTGCTGTTTTAAGTTCATTTGCAAAATTTTCTCTGGCAGCGCCTGCAAAAGCTATATCTGCATGATAAAATACTTTTAAATCGAATTCATAGCCTTCAAGATTTAGTTCATTGTAAGCATCCAATATTTTCTGCAGAGGAGTGAACCCATATCCTCCTATTACCGTGACCATTTTTACTGGTTTTAACATTTGAGATGGTACAAATGTGTAGTTGAGTTCAGCGGTGGGTATAGGTGTACCTGTTGGTGTTACAGTTGAAGTAAAGTTCTTGTTCGCAAATATTATTTCAACTTGAAACTGTGTTAAACTGGAATTAAAATAGATATCGTATTCACCACTGGCATTGGTCACACCAGAAGCGATTAAAGAATTATTAGTCGGGTTTTTAATGTTTATAAGGGCTCCATGAGCCGGCGTAGTGTTATTTAAAATCACACCATATATACGCGGATCGGGCTCACTCGTACCTTGATTTAGATTTTGATTTTGGTTTTCATTTGCATCGGATTCAGTCGTTTGTGTATCATTTACACCCCCTTGTGAATCAGTAGCGGCCACTGCACCACAGCAAGCCATAATGAAAACAAATGTCGTCAGTATGAATATCACTTGTTTTCTAATCTTTTTCACCTCCATCGTGTTAGTAAGAAAAATATTGGAATAAGTAGTATATTAATACATATAACTTGTAATTTATTATTAATTTTTAGAAGAAATTTTCTAATTTAGTAATACTAATCATAAATTAAGTATTGGAAAGATAAAAAAAATAGTGGCTAAAAACGCAATATTTCCATTAAAAAACTATATTTGAGGTTCTAAATTAATATAAAAATTAGATAAATGACATTTTATGATTTTAGTTAACCCTGCTTAATTAAAAAAAAAAAATAGATTATCAAATTTCTAAATTTTTACTAAATTCCACATAATCCTTTCTTAAATTATTCAAATCGTGTTCCATTTCATTTAATTCATGAGGTTCTATTTCTACTTCTAGGTTCTGATAGTTAGAAATTAAGTAATCAATCTCATCTAACAGTGAATCTATTTGATTAATCTGGAAATTTAAAAATTCATTAATGGCTTCTAAATCTTTATTTGATATTGAATCAAGTGTTTGACGCTTAGAAGATGCTAAAACCATTATTTCATTATATTTTTCAAAAGTTTGATTATGATCCATTACAATCCCTTACCTATCAATTAATTTCTCTAAATTTCGGAAAATTTGTCCAAAATCAATGCCAGATACTTTTTTAGATTTCCACTCATCCATCATGCTTTTTTGAGCTTCTTCCATGTCTTTGGACGTTATCCCATGACGAAATGATATCTTGGTCTCAGCGAAAGCAGCTAAACGATCACACGCCTTAAGAATTTCTCCATCTAATGGCAAAAACTCATTCTTATTGTATGTTCTATTCAGTTCTTTAAATGAAACAAAAATAATTTCCTCCTTCTCTTTGATTTTGTTTTTAAATTCATTTCCCGTGAAATACTGCATTTCTTCGTGCCATGTCTTTGGAAGAAGAGGAAGTAACTCTCGTTTCATCTGATAATCCTCATATTCCTTTATAATGTCGTCTAAACCTTCAACCGATTGTTTAACTGGGGAGATGATATCTTTAGTCAATACTTCAGGTAAGTCATGGAACAGCCCCGCAAAGAAGTTGTTGTAGATTCGCTTTTCACACGGAATTATTCCAATTTCCATAGTGAACAAATAAGAAGTAGCTGCTACAATCAACATATGCCCTAAAACCGATGTTTCAGGAATTCTCGGAGAATGAGCCCATCTTTTTTGAAACCTTAATTGTCCACAGAGATCTATGAAACCAAAAGATTTCTTTTCTAACATTATTTTTTGAACACCAATTAAGTCGTAGTGATCCTCGATCTGGTTTTCAATATTTTCCTTGGTTTTTTCTATACCATAAATAAAAGGAGCCGTGTTGTAAATAATTTTAAATTCCCAGTCGGTGGCCAGATAATGGGCCGCCCTCAAGATTTTTCGTTCTAAAGTAGTTTCTCTACTAGATAAATACGTTTTAAATTTATTTTCAAATTGAGTGTCGTTTAAACCTTCTAAATCAACTTTTAATTCATTTAAAACGTGCTTATTAAGTTCTTCCCTCTTATCATCCATCATACGGTGGAATACTGATGGTTTGAGATCGGTTAAAACTAAACGATAGAGAAAATCAAATAAAAATCCTTCAATGAGGTTTATCCAATTGATAGATCCTTTGCCCCTACTATCTTCCTCGATTTTAGCCAAAACATAAGCTATGATCATTTTATGTGCTTGTTTATCCAATTCAGTAAGTTCTACTGGACGAATATGATCATTCCATCGTTCCATAGTGGCTGCTTTGAAAAAACGTTCTATAAGGTTTTCTATCATGATTTCACCCAAATATGAATAAAATAGATAATTAATATTGGATAATATTAAATATATAATTATTTATTAATAAATACACCTATCTTCAGCTACCCTAACACTTACAACCGTTTTAAAATAAAATATGATGAGAAAAATTTCTTATAAATTTATTTTAAAAATAATATAAAATAAGAATCTTAAAAAAAGCAGAATTATTTAAAAAAACAAAAAAATAAGCAGTCCAAAGGACCGCTTGTTAGCTAATTTATTCCGGTTTGTCCATTAAAGCAGACTTAGCCATGGTTTGTCCTTTACCGCCGTGTGGGGTTCGGACAACAGTATCGTTAGCTTTTTCGATTTCTCGAGCTTCAGCTGCGAGTTTTGCTGCAGTTGTAATCATTTCGTGAGCAGATGCAACGATTGGTATGTATTTTTCTGCATCTCTAACCATGAAACAACCTTCTACATCAATATCAGCTACTTTGGTAGCGATATCGTAAGCAGCCATAGCTTTAGCTTTAGCGTATGGGCTGGAGAATTCAGCAGCTGCAACAGCTACATCTCTAGAAATTACCACTTTAGGTAATTCGATTGCGCTTCCTACTTCAACAGCAGATACAGCAGCGTCGATTGTGTTTTGTACAACTCTGTAAGCACCAGTTAAAGCTAATACTTTAATTACATCAGCGTTGAATGACGCCATTTCAGTTGGGTCCAGGAATTCTCTTCGTGCACCGATCATTGGGTCGGCTTTAACGATGATGTAACCTAAACCTTGTTCGTCCATTTCGTCTTTGGATCGTAGCCCTGGAGCGTCACCAATTATGATGGCAGGTACGTCTGCAGCAGATAATAATTCTCTTGCTTTAGCAGGACCTGGAGCACCTGGGTTAGGGCTTATGAATATTACAAAGTCCCTTTCCATTTCAAGCATTAATGGTACGGCTTTTTCAATTTCTTCTGGGTTCATCTTAGCCCCAGAACCTACTACACAAACATCTATGTTTGGCCGGTCAGCTCTCTCATCAAGTAATAAGTCCAAGACTGGAGATGTACCTATGTTACCACATTTAATTATACCGATTTTTACAACCATTAGATCACCAAAAAGTGTTACTACTTATAATATTAAGTACTTTTTGATTTAAATCCGATAAGTAAGTATTTATAGTAGTAACATGTTTTTATGAATTAATATTAAAAAATAGAATATTTATTCGAGTATTATTATTACTCACGTTATGATTTGATCCTTTTTCACAATTAGTAATCAATTTTTCTCATGATTTTTTATGCGAATTCCTGTTTTTTTAATTACCAGAGCATTGCCTGTGTAAAGTTTTTTAAAATATTCTTTAGTTAATTCAACTCTTCCCAAAGCAGGGTCTGCTAAGAATACTGCTTTATCTTCTACTCTGTCAATCACACTGTAGTGGAATTTTCCGCCGAAATTTAAGAAAACAATATCCATTCTCTTCAAAAGTTCAATATCAACTCTCATTCCCACAGCATCAATTCCCTTAGATCTAGCAGCGCACATTAAACCATACATACTGGTACCTGTCTCATCAGTGCCTGCAATATTCGCAATTTCCTGTTCACTACAATTAATGCCCATTCCTCTAAGCACTATGACCAAGGCAGCAGGACCACAGTTATATGGAGTACTCTGTACAGCGATTTTTTCTTCACAAGATTCATTTTCTAAAATGTTTTCCATAATACTAAACTCCAAATGTGTATTAAATAAGTAATAATTATTTTAGTATTTAATATTATTTGAAGTGTGAAAATTAATCAAAAGTGAAAAAAAATATTTATCAAAGAAATGCAGTCATCGGAATTTAGACCGTGCATCCCAAATCCTTTTTAAACTTTTATAACCTCCCTTAGAATGAGATTGATGTTTAAAAGTTTCTATTATTTTAATCAAGCTATCAGTAGCGTTTTTAGAATTTTTAAGGAGATTTTTTGCCTGTGGATGAGATAAATCATTTATTTTTTGAGGAATCTCTTTAATTTCCACGATTTTTATCCCCAATTCTGTGGCCAGATCAACACTGGCATGTTTACGGTGAAATCCCGCTATTTTAAGACAGGGGACATTTAAAACCGCGGCTTCAATGGTCATGCCCATCCCTGCCCCATAAATCATAGCCGATGAAGCATTCATAATGCTTGGAAGATCAACAAATCCCTCCAGAACCTTAATATTTGATGAATTAACCATTTTTTTAATATGATTCCTATCGAATCTAAAAGGAGCAATAAGAACTGATTTTTCCAAACTTTCGACGGCATTTATTAAATTAGGCAGATCTTCAATCTTTAAATCTCCACCTAAAGCCAGCAGAATAAACTCATCTACACCATATAACTGATGAACTTTCTCTTTGTCCATAATATCAACAGGAGTGAGAAAATTTGCAAGAGGGTATCCTCCAATATTGCGAATATTTGTAAGGCCATACTTATCTTGAAGATATTTCTTATAATTTTCAGATGGCGCAGTGATTATGTCTGCAAATGCTATAAGCTCAATAGGATTATAGATATCCTGTTCAATATGAAGGGTGGGAATTCGCAGTATATTAGCTGCTGCCAAGCCTTTCCTAACATCTCCTGCATTGCCACAGGTTAAAAGTAGATCAATTTTTTCCCCCCGTAGAGCATTTATGGTCTTGAATATATCAATCATTACTAGATAAGCCAGCTGCGAATTTGATCTTTTTTTAGAACCAGCCCCTCTCCCCTGACCAATGAATTTGATCTTGTTGCAATAGGGCATTAATAATTCATCAGCACCAATTCCATGAGCCAGACCTAAAATTTCAGCATCTAAACGTTTAATCACAGGAATAATAGATTTTGCAGGTGCTAATTCTGCTGCAACAGCAATTTTCATGAATTGCTTGCCCCCTCTGAATCATTTGCATATTTGATTAATCCATAACTCATCACAACCAAGGCCATTACGTAAAAAAGCCATACAACTAAATCAGTAGGGCCGGTTTCAATCCAAACTAATGTTTGAGCCAGAATAACTGCATAAAAAGCCGTGTAAATTCCTTTTTTAAGTTTTTGTAGAACATAGCATAACTGAAGGATTAATCCTAATAAAAACATCTGGATAAACATAGCCCATGCTCCAAAATCCAGAATACTTGGGCCAAATATGGTGGATGTAGTGGAATGTTTGTATCCCAAAACTACTTCCCCTACAATTGCCCTAGGATCAGCAGACTGGAAAAATCCAGTCATAGAATAATAAAATAATTTACCCTGAGTAGCGCCAGGTAACTCCAACAATTTATCAAAAACAGTTAAAGTATAACCTGCCCGGTAAAATATTAGTTCAAACGGATTTAAAGACCACTGCTGCCATTCAATTGATTTAACAGCGACGTATCCCACCAATAATCCTAAAATTAAAAGCCCGGTAATAAATGCCAAATAATAGCTCCACTTAAAATTTCGAGTATAATAAAGAGTAATGAATCCACTTAGTAAGATAACTATGGTAGTGGTCCTGTACCCCGTTAAGGCGAATATCCC
Source organism: Methanobacterium alcaliphilum (assembly GCF_023227715.1). Taxonomy (NCBI): domain Archaea; kingdom Methanobacteriati; phylum Methanobacteriota; class Methanobacteria; order Methanobacteriales; family Methanobacteriaceae; genus Methanobacterium; species Methanobacterium alcaliphilum. The sequence continues at coordinate 178,121 of NZ_JALKIF010000004.1, read as the reverse complement.
CATCCCCACTACGAATAATATATAATACCACTTTCTATTGAACTTAGCCAGCAAGACATTGATTCCAGGCAAAAATAAGAGATAAGAAATAACCCAGATTTTAGTAACTGCTTTTGCTTTTAAGTAGCCACTGAAAAGAGGTATTCCTCCAGAATTTAGAATGTTAATACTTTGTAGCAACAGTCCCATCAATACAATTATCAGAATTATAAGTTCCAGGCGAGTGAAATATTTAGGACTTATGCTAATATTTCCAAATTTATCTTTTAAGTTTTTATAATCCACATATACCCTATCTAAAAAATTAAATGAATTTAATCTAGTTTTTATAAGCAAATTGGGAGTTTGAATTCCTAAAGTAAAAAATATGCTCCCTAATATAATATAAATAAAAACCCAAATAGATGGTTGTTTCAAGCCCCGGATATTATAATAAAACGCAGGAATAGCCAGAACAATATATAAAAATAGGGCAAATATGATGATGTAAGGCGAAAAGACATCTATTTTTATAGAATTAATAAATTTCATAGTATCTACATTTCATGATTCTAAAATTCTGCGGCATTTTTAGTTAAATTAGCTGCAAATCCCGGACATGCTGCGGCATGTGTGTGAACATAGCTAGCCACGGTATTTTTTTCCATTATACCGTCTTGAGAATTTATTATTCCTTTTCCACGGATAATCTCAAATGCAAATTTGGCATGGTTATCGGTTTTTATTTTAGAGTAATGGAACTCATGCCCCCGGAAAATGTCTCCTTTTTTAGAAATAATATTATTCTCTTGTGCTTTAGCAATTACATAACTCAGCCCCTGCACCTTTTTAGTCATAGTCGCAGGATAAGGAAAGACCCCTGACATTTTATGCTGGTTTATAGACTGCATGAGATACATTAATCCTCCACACTCCGCATAAAGAGGTCTGCCATCAAGATGGAATTTTTTTACTGACTGCAGCATTTTCTGATTTTTTTCAAGTTCGCCTGCGAAGATTTCAGGATATCCCCCACCGATATAAAGTGCATCTACATCAGGCACTTCTTCATCGTGATAAGGACTGAAAGGAATCACCTTAGCAGAATTATCTTCCAATGCCTCTAAGTTTTCTTTATAATAAAATGTAAAAATCTCATCCAGGGCCACCCCTACCTTTACTTTTTTTCGATTAGTTATCTGCCATAGGTCTTCTCTTTCAGATGATATTTTACCTGCATTGCCCATTATATCTTCTAATAATTCCAGGTCAATATTTTCTTCAACTACCCGACTCCATTTTTCAATAAACCCTAATAAATTCTCTCTTTCAACTGCTGGAACCAGACCCAGGTGTCTTTGTTCAACTGTTAGTGAATCACTCCGGGGAATACCTCCAATAACAGGAGTATTAGTTAGAGTTTCTATTGCTTCTTTTGCTTTAAGGTAATGTCTCTGACCTTTAACTTGGTTTAAAATAACACCTTCAATTTTAATTTCAGGGTCCAGCATTTTAAAGCCCAGCACAACTGCAGCTGCACTTTTAACTAAACTTCGTGCATTCATAATAAGAATAACAGGAGCATTCAATGCTTTAGCTATTGACGCAGTGTTACCCACATCTCCTGTGGGACTTATACCCTCATAAAGTCCCCTGACACCTTCAATTATGCCGATTTTAGAATTAGATATTTTCATTGCTCTGAAAAACGCTTCCCTTATCTGGGCTTCAGACATGAAAAAAGAATCTAAATTACGTGAAGGTTTTCCCGTGGCTAGAGTATGATAAGTAGGGTCAATGTAATCTGGTCCTACTTTAAAAGGTTGAATTTTATTTTTTGAAGAAAGAGCACTCATTATGCCAGTGGAAATTGTGGTTTTTCCCACAGCACTCCCGGTGCCGGCCAATACAATTCTCATAAATATATACTCATTCCCCATTTTATTTAAGTATTTGAGTAGAAATAGTGGCCTCAGTGAAATTGCAAAAATAGGAGTTAAATTAATTCAGGACAATACATGGGAAAAAAATGAGAGATTTGAGGATTTATAAACTAGATCCTCATTCATTTTTTCGATTTAACTTTTTTAAGATATTTAGCTTTGGAAGTGTGTGATTTCCCATGAACTAAACAGTAATCTGCATCACACGAACTGCAGACCCACATACCCTCTGGACAACTACGTCCTTCTTCATAGACTAATGTCCCATGTTTTTTACAGTAGGGACAGTAATTTTTAAATTTGGAGTAGTGTTCTTTGTAGTCTTTGTGCAAACTGCAGGAACACCGCCCTTGAGATTCCAAATATTCTGAATCTACTATGATAGAAGAAGCACCCACTTTTGAAGAATAAGCTTTTGATGAAGACTTAACTTTCTTGTATCGAGTTACATATTTATAACGAGTAACATTTTTGTATGTCCACTTACCCAATGTCTCAGAATAATACCATCTTTTAACTATTATTTTAACTTTGACTTTTATTTTTTTCTTTTTATAAACCGCATTTACGATAGAAATATCTTCATCTGCGTTTATAGAATTATTAGAGTTCAATTTTTGAACTGATTCTGTGGAAATACCTTGTGAAAAAGACAAACAACAAACCACTAACCCTACTGCGAGTAATAGAGTATATTTAATGTATCGCGTAATTGTACCGCCTCCATGCCCAAATTTTAAAAATACCCCATAAGAGTACCATTTGGACTAATTCATATCACATGGCCATGGCATATAAATGTTTTGGTCCAAAACCCTGAAAAATGGCTTTTAAGAACTCTTTTTTAAGATTAAAGCGCTTTTAAAAAGTATTGGTGAATAAAGTATTAACCATATAATGATGATTTTAAATTATAAGAATTAAGAACCTATACCCGATTTTTTTTAAAAAATAGGCCTTTCTGTTTGATTGTTCCCTTATTAAAAACAATAGAAATTTATTTTAAAGTGTAAAATGCGAATTATTCAGAGTCAAAAAATGTTCAAGATATTTTTTTAACTAAAAAAATGATTTTTAAGTGTTTTTAATTAAAAAATTGGTTTAAAACATTTTTTAATAATTTAACATGTTAATTAGAATTTATAATCGCTAGTAAATGAATGATTGTCTTTAAATAATTATTTTCACTAAAGTTTTATCTTTCACAATGCCTATTTTTATCCTTTTTATCCTTTTTTTGTAAAATTATTCTTCACATGGACTACCATAAACAATTTAGTATCTAAAAAAAATAATAGTTAATTAATGAACACCATGCGTAAAATGCAGATTCTGAGTGACACTGCACAATATGACTTATGTGATTATGTTAATCATCAGAAACAATCTCGCCCTAATCTCCCGGGTATTTATTATAGTACTGGGAGTAATGGTTGTCAAATACCCTTATTCAAAGTTTTAATGAGTAATAAGTGCTGCAACGATTGTAAATATTGTGTTAATCACAAAGATAGAAACTTTACCCGCATGGAACTAACTCCTGAAGAATTAAGCCGTTTTTTTTTAAATTATTATCAAAATAATTATGTTAATGGATTATTTTTAAGTTCAGGAATCTCTGGAGATATTGATTCTACTATGGAAAAAGTAGTGGAAGTAGCCAGGCTTTTACGTTTAGATTATGGTTACAATGATTATATTCATCTTAAAATCATACCTGGTGCTTCTAAAGATATAATTAAAAGAGCTATGGGTCTAGCAAATAGAGTTAGTGTGAATATTGAAACTGCTACTCCTGAGGGGTTAAGTGAACTTACTACCACCAAGGACTATCAAAAAGATATTTTAAGAAGACTAAAGTGGATCAACCGCATACACTCTAAAAATCCTAAATATGCTCCCTCCGGACAAACAACACAAATGATTATTGGGGCTACTGATGAAACTGATGAAGATATTCTAAATAGAGTTAAGTGGTTATATAAAAATCTCAATGTTAAGAGAACATATTTCAGTTCATTCCAACCGCTGCAAGAGACCCCCCTTGAAAATCTAGATGAACCCCATCCTCAAAGATCAGGAAGGTTGTACCAGGCCGATGCGCTTATTAATTCATATAATTTTAAAATAGATGAACTTGTTTTTGACGACAGCGGACTTTTAAATATGGATCAGGACCCTAAATACACTGCTGCTTTAAATATGGATATTTTCCCTCTGGAAATTAATCAAGCATCCTACAAAGATCTTCTCAGGGTGCCGGGAATTGGGGCTGTTTCGGCAAAAAGAATTATTGCTATAAGGAAAAAACGTCCATTTCAAAAATTAGCGGATTTAAAAAAAGTGGGAGTAGTTGTAAGTAGAGCTGAACCTTTCATTAAACTGAAAGGTACTTACCAAATGGCACTGGATAATTACTAAAAAAGAATTATAAGTTGTAACTTATAAGTTATAAGTTATAATTAGAGGTCGTTGAAAAGATCCCATATCTCCGGATATTTCTCTTTTACAGCCTCATCAATGAGTTTTGATGCTTCGTTACTTATACTAAACTCGGGTTGTGTTTTTTTGAGATATCTTAAGACCGCAGCAGATTGGGCGGACCATAAAGTAATCCTTGGGTTATTTTTTACAGTTTTTGAAACAGCACCTAACATCTCATCATCTGCAGAAACTTGAGTTTTAGAAGGTTTATTAGGGCGAGCTTTCTCTTTTTTCGCGGCTTTATTCTTAGTTTTTGGTTTCGATTTTTTGGGAGCCGGCTTTTTTTCTGGTTTTTCTTCAACAGTTTTTGGAGTTTTTGAAGCAGGTTTGGTCTTGGATTTTATAAGAGCATCCAGTCCCATGCCCAAGCCCAAGCTTTTTGATTGGGAGGATTTCTTTTTAGTCATTTATTCCTCCTCCATTTTTACCAGCTCCTGTGCCAATTTAATATAAGCAATGGTACCAGTGCTCTCTTGATCATATAGTATACATGGTTTACCATAGCTGGGTGCCTCTGCCAAACGCACATTACGGGGAATGGTTGTTTTGAAGATATGTTCTTTATCACCAAAGAATTTTTTAACTTCGGTGTGGACGTCCCTGCCCAAACGGGTGCGGGAATCATACAGAGTCATTAAAATACCTTTAATAGGAGAAGGACTCTGAAGTCTTTCATCAACCAAATTCATAGTTTTTAATAAGTCCGCCATGCCCTCTAAAGCATAATATTCTGCCTGTATTGGTATTATAACACTATCTGATGCTACCAGGGCATTTAATGTAAGAATACCTAAAGAAGGAGGCACGTCAATAATTATATAATCATAAAATTCTTTAACCTCATTGACTGCTTCTTCCAGAATAGAGTGGTATCCTATTTCCCTACTTAGTTCCACTTCTGCTCCACTTAATGAAATATTGCATGGAACCAGGAATAGACCTTCCACCATGGTAGGAATAATCACTTCCTGCATGTCATTTTGTCCACTTAAGACTGAATAAATGGTAAAATCCAAATCAGATTTTTGAACTCCAAAACCAGTGGTGGCATTCCCCTGAGGATCTAAATCAATTATAAGGACTTTTTTGTCCAATAATGCTAGAGCAGTAGATAAATTTACAGCAGTAGTGGTTTTACCGCAGCCTCCCTTCTGATTAATTATTGAAATAACTTCACCCATTCTAAAACCTCCCTATGTTACTTTTTGTTAATAATTAATATTAGTTATAAGTTATAACTCTTTTCATTAGTATAAGTTATAACTTATAAGTTATAATAAAATTAAAAATTGAATATCTGAGTGAAATTAATAAAAACTCTTTCAAACAGCACTTTATAAAAATAAAAAAATGACCCTTAGAAATTAATTCTTTGGGAAATTTTAACAGGTAAAGGCAATCCTCTAAATGGCATGGAGTTGTTATCTTCTTGAACTCTTTCTATCAATGATTGTATAGTCATGCTTTCTTTAGCCTTAGTTTCTCGAATATTAACAGTTAAATCACTGCTTTCAAGCTCGTTATCACCAATAACGACCACATATGGAACCCAATCCTGAGCAGCATTACGTATTTTTTTACCAACAGTTTCAGGTCGATCATCAACATCTACCCTGATGTTCTGCTCTTTAAGTTGATCCGCCAGATTCAGAGAATATTCCATATGTCTCTCAGCAATAGGTAAGAATCTAACTTGAGTAGGAGATAACCATATCGGGAGCATTGGTGGTTTTTCATTAAGTTCCACAGCCGTTTTCTCAAGTAAACTGCAGATAACCCGTTCAATACTGCCAGTAGGACTGCAGTGAAGAATGATGGGACATCCCTCCTCCTCATTTTCTTCCAGGTAACTTATACCAAATCTTTCACCGCTTTCCACGTCTATTTGAACAGTAGGATTCTCAATAGGGCGCCCTAGATAATCAATGGCAGCAAAATCCATTTTAGAAACCCAATAATGCTTTCTCTCTGGTAAAATTTCCAAGAGCAGAGGTTTTCCAATTTTTTCAGCAGCAGCATACATCCAATCTTTGTATTCCTGGTAAAAATCTTCAGTTGCTCTGAAGATGACTTCATAATTCACATTGAAGTCTTTGCCTGTTTGCATACACATATCAATCTGTTTATCAAATTCTTCCAGTGACTGATCTAAATCACGGCAAACTGTGTGTAAATCAGGCATAGTAAATCCGCGAAGTCTTTTAAGTCCAACAACTTCTCCTTTTTTCTCCAACCGGAAACTGTAAGTGGAAAGTTCGTATACTTTTGCAGGGAGATTTTTCCAGGTTAAAAATGAATCGGATAATATTCTAAATGCCCCGAAACAAGCGGCAAATCTCAACATGAGTTCTTTATTTTTATGGCTCATTCTGTATTGCCTTTCACCAAATTTCTCAGCATGGGCGCGTATAGCATCATCTGCCAAATCATACATGATTGGAGTTTCTACAGGCATGGCTCCTTCTTTACTCACCAATAAATATACATAGTCAGCCAGAAGGTCTCTGATTAAACGACCTTTAGGATACCATCTTAAATGACCCACATCAGCAGATGGCTCGTAATCAGCCATTCCCTTTTCCTTCATTAATTTAACATGAGGAGGTTCTTCTCCAGTAGATTCCGCTTTACCTAACTCATACATTACCAATTTTCGCAGATCTTCATTTTCAAATTTGAATTCAGAAGCAGGTATAAGTTCTTTTTGATCCAGAATGTACCATTTGGATTCTTCAGACTTTTCTTCCTTAACTTCTTCCTTTGGTTTAGGAGAAATAGTTCTGGAAAGTTCAGATAAAGGGTGTCCTTTGCAGGATACTTCAAAAGATTTGTACCAACCAAACGGTACTCTGACCACTTTTAAACCATCTTGGAGAAGTTGTTCTTCTACTCCTTTTAATACAGTTTTTGCCGCATCAGGAGAACTTAAAGATGAACTTAAGTGAGCATAGGGGTATATTACAATATTATTTGCCCCTACTTTCCCAAAGACGTCTTTTATTTCAGTAACAGCATTTGAAATAACTTCGTCTATATTCCCTTCATCTTCTTTCTCTACAGCAGTAAAAGCTACTAAAGAGTTATCAAATGATCCTTGTTTTTTATCATCGTCTATTTTTTCAGCTATTTTTGTTTTGGACTTGGTCTGATACTTTAAATAATCAGAATGAATTAAAAGTACACGCATTTAATCACCTTCTACACTGAAGATGGGTATAATCTTCATTTAGAATCAATAAAAATTCTCTATAAAATAAAATCTACACCGTATTATATAAGATTAACCTCGGTGAAAATAAGAAATTCAATTAATGTCATTTAAATGATGGTTTAAAAAAAAGTTAAAAATAATATAAAGTAGAAATCTGCTGTATTTTTATCAGGGCTTTAGTGTATTAATATATTTTTTTATATAGTATCTATAGTAGAATTTAACAGCAGAATATCTGGTTTTAAAGATTTTTTTCCCATATCTCTCGTCAATAGCATGCCATTGTCTAAAAATTAGTTTTTTCTTAGAAACTTTTGTCAGATAATTTGTCCAAGTGTATCGATAAGTAAATTTAGTTGATCCGGGATCTTTCACATAAAACTTCTGTTTAACCATTACCTTATTTTTGCCCTTTTTATATACCATGAAAACTATTTTTGTATTTCCTGGTTCTAAATAAGGATTATAGATCACTTTTTTATCTAATTTAACCCATTTAGCTGCAGCTACCGGTTCTGAAAATTGAATACCTACTGCAACTGCAAAAAAGACCAGCAAAACAAAAAGCGCATATTTTTTCATCCATACACCCCCTTGTATAGAATAAATTATTTTGTGTATGACTATCTGTTTTAAGTGATTATTAAATATAATTCCCATTAGAAATTATGAAAAAAATATATTAAATAAAGTTTCATCCCCTTTTAGGCATGTCTCCCTCCCACATATTCTCAAAAACATTAGCATAATTGCGAGCTATTTCTGGATATTGATTCCATACCCCAATAGCACTCTGTGAAACTGCTTTTTTCTCTTTACCAGAGAACTTGGAAAAGATCAACATCATTTCCATACCATCCCTTACAATCATTTTTACAAACGGTATTTGATAAATCCTTATCTCCGCATTTATTCCTGCTAATTCTTTAGATAGGTGGATTTTTTTATCCCCAATTATAGCAAATGGTGCCGCCATTATTTTAGTTTTAACTCCTCTACGATTGGCCTTATTTATTTTGGATTTGAGGTGTTCTGCTTCGCCCTCAAACATGAACCCTGCCCTTATATTGATGCTCTCTTTTGCCCTGGAAATTATCTCCATTTCTTTTTTAATTATCTTTTCCGGGCCATGGATAAGCCATATGGGGGCTGGAACTTTGGATATTTGACTTTCATAGTCTGCCGTAAGTTCCAGTTCTGCTTCTTCTAAATCTTCCATTAAACTTTGTCTATGTTTTTGGAAAATCTCTGCTGGAGGCACTACTACGTACTTTAAAGGTCTTCCCCGTTCAATCTCTACAAACCCTTTTTTGGCCATTTCTTTTAATATATCATAAATTCTAGAGCGGGGAACCTTAGAATCATTACTAATTTCTGTAGCTGTTCCAGAAATCATAGATGTTAAAGTCAGGTAAGTTGTGGCTTCATAATCAGTTAATCCCATAATTTTAAGAGAGTTCCATGTTTTTTTGTTCAAAGGCACGTTATCACCGTTTAATAATATAATGAATCATTAAGAATCAGATTTATATCATTTTAAAATTATTTGTTTTATTTTATACTGACTTAGTGACAAAAACTATATATGTTTTCCGGATAGGGTTTAATATAGGGAAAAAATCTGGAGAGATATCATGAAATACAGATGTATTGTGTGCGCATATATTTACAATCCCGAAGACGGAGACCCTGATTCCGGAATAGAACCCGGCACTTCATTTGAGGATTTACCTGATGACTGGGTTTGTCCTCTGTGCCAGGTTGGTAAAGATCAGTTTGAACCGTGCTAATGAAGATGAAAGAGGAGATAGAATGGGATTTGTTGATCTTATAAAAGGGAAGACTAAAAATCAGGATTCTAAAGGAGGAGATAAAATGGATAAAAAAGAAGCATTAGATATGTTTTGTTACCAGTGCTCACAAACTGCTCGAGGGACTGGATGTACTGTTAGAGGAGTATGTGGGAAAGAACCAACTGTGGCAAGGTTACAGGATAACCTACTGTATGCTATAAAGGGAATATCTGCTTACCTATACCATGCCCGAGAATTAGGATACACTGACGATGAAGTAGATGCCTTCCTGGAGAGAGGATTTTACTCAACATTGACCAATGTGAACTTCGATGCAGGTAAGTTTGTAGAACTAGCCTTGGAAGCAGGTAGAATGAATATTAAAACCATGCAACTTCTAAAAAAAGCCCATATAGATACTTACGGTGAACCCGTGCCTACAGAGGTACCAGTAGGTGCAGTTAAAGGACCGGGAATTTTAGCCACAGGGCATAGTCTAAAAGCTTTAGAAGAACTCTTAAAACAGACAGAAGGTAAAGGAATTAATATTTACACCCATTCTGAACTATTACCTGCCCACGGATACCCTGAACTGAAAAAATACAAGCACCTTGTTGGACAATTAGGAGGTCCATGGTTTGATCAAAAGCAAACTTTTGCCAATTACAATGTAGCTGTAGTAGGAACCTCAAACTGTGTATTGCTGCCTAAAGATGAGTACAAAGAAAGAATGTTCACCGTAGGGGTAGCTGAACTACCAGAAGTCCAGCATATAGAAGACTACAATTTTACTCCAGTTATTGAAAAAGCTTTAGAACTAGGAGATTTAGAAGAAGAATCAAGAGATACTGTTTTAACCACTGGATTTGGAGCTTCCACCGTATTATCTCTTGCTCCAAAGATTAAAGAATTGGTAGAAGCTGGAAAAATCAAACAGTTTGTCTTAGTTGGAGGATGTGACTCTCCACTGGCCAAAGCCAAGTACTATACCGAATTTGTGGAAAAATTACCAGAAGATGCCGTAGTTTTAACTCTGGCCTGCGGCAAATACCGATTCAATGCCATGGATTTAGGAGACATTGAAGGCGTACCACGACTCATAGATATCGGACAGTGTAACGATGCGATTGTGGCCATAGACATTGCTGCAGCATTAGCCGAACTATTCGACGTAGGACTGAATGAATTACCATTGACCATAGTCTTAAGCTGGATGGAACAAAAAGCAGCAGCTATTCTATGGAGCTTGCTTGCTCTGGATCTCCAAGGAATGTATATTGGGCCAATATTACCGGGATGGGCCAATGATGATATCGTGAATGTTTTAGTAGAAAACTACGGACTCACCCCCCTAGGAGAAGCTGAAGACGATATTAAAAAAATTATGGGACAGTAAATTAATCCAAGATTAGGTGCTATTCTACAGCATCTCTTTTAATTTTTTTATTGGAGAACATTAATATGAAAATCACAGAAGTTAAAAATGCGTCCATATCTGAAACTCCACATAAAGTTGATGTTCGTAAATTATATGACACTGAAAATGCAATAGCAGTTCATATTACTTTAAAGCCAGGCGAATCACTTAAAAGGCATGTCACCCCAGTTGATGTGTTTTTCTATGTTTTAGAAGGTACCGGTATAGTTGAAATAGGTGATGAAAAAGAAGAAGTAGTGGCAGACTCATTAATTGAAAGTCCTGCTAATATAATGCACTGCTGGTATAATGAGAGTTCTAAAGATCTTAGATTTCTCGTGATAAAAGTTCCGCGCCCTATTAAAGATACTAGAATTGTCTAAATTAGAAAATTATTTAATAATATCCGATTTATATAGGTAAATGGTGATTTTTATGTCTGAAGATTTAAAATCAAAAGCATTGGATATAGCTGATTTGATTGCATATCAAGAAGGATCTGTAGTTAGTAGAGAAATAATCCGCAAAGAAACAGGCACTGTGACTATATTTGCCTTTGATAAGGGAGAAGGACTTAGTGAACACAGCGCTCCTTTTGATGCATTAGTTCAGATTATAGATGGTGAAGCAATTATAACCATTTCGGGTAAGGAAAAACATGTGAAACAAGGGGAAATGATTATCATGCCCGCCCATGAACCACATGCATTACATGCTGTGGAAAAGTACAAGATGCTCTTGACCATGATAAGGTCTTAAAACATTATTTAATTCTTTTTAACAATTTTTTCCAAGAAAACTTTTTTAAATAAAAATAACTGCAATTACACCGGCAGCAATTATAACTGCAAATAGCATTCCTACATTTTTTCCAAAGCTGCGAGTTCCTAAAAGAAAGGCAATTCCAAATTTAACAAGGGTATTAGATATGCTGGCTAACGTAATAGCCGTTACTGCAGTGGTAGCAGATAATGTCGAATTTTGTGCTAAAAGTGCCATGCTTATGGTGATAGCATCCACATCTGCTATCCCCGATATGATACTGGCCATGTAAACGCCTTTACTTCCAAAGTAGATATTGGCAATCTTACTTAAGAATAAAATAGCTATGAACAATGCCCCAAATATGAGTGCTGGTTTTAAAGAGAAGGGATTTTCAAGTTTGACTTTAGGATCCATTTCTTTAATCTTTGAACTTCTCCACACCCATACCCCTAATAAAATTCCTAAAATACCCATAACTAACATAGGCGCTGCAAGTAATGGAGCTATAGTCGGATTTATTACTAAAACTTCTAAAAATATCCGTAAAAACATCATAGAACTGGCTACAACTGCTGCAAATACTGCTGCCTTCATTAGTGTTTCTGATTCTCTAACCCTAGCAGCCATGGCAGTCACGACAGCTGTGCTGGATACTAAGCCGCCAATAATCCCTGTAATTCCCACGCCTCTTTCTGGGCCCAAAAATCGCATGGCAATGTATCCCGCATAACTAATTCCAGAAATGAATACTACCATCAACCACACCTGGTATGGGTTGAAAACATCCCAAGGGCCCATGGACTGGTCAGGTAAAAGAGGTAGGATAACAAAGGCAATTATTAAAAATTTCAGGGTATCAATCATTTCTTTTTCACTGATTTTTTGAGCCATGCGATGTAATGACGGCTTTAAAGCCAAGAGCGAAGTTATGATAATAGCCAGTATAGGGGCTAATTTGTATCCATCACCCCAATAACACAGGGCCCCTAGTGAAAATGTTAAAAGAGCTGCTACTTCTGTAGTAAGTCCCAAGTCACCGTTGTCTCGGGTGCTAACCCAATAACTCAACCCAACTAAAATAGAAAGCCCTATAAAAGCAATCAAAACAAAATAGGAAACTTTTGTAGATAAATAAGCCGAAATAATACCAAAAAGAGCAATTAAAATAAATGTCCTTACTCCTGCAAATTCGGTTTCTTTGGTTTTTCGTTCTCTTTCAATACCAATAAGAGCACCTATAGACAAAGCAATTACAAATTTTAGGAGGAGTAATGTGTCCATGTTTAATTTATATACAATTCAAATATAAAATAATAATAGAATTTAATTATATATATCAAATTAATAGGCACAACAACTATATTATATTAAATAAGGCATAGTCCATTTGAATTAATTTGATTGATTTTAAAAATTATTTAATGAGATTTATGATAATTGGTGATTAAATGAGAAGCGATAATATAAAAAAAGGCCTTCAAAGGGCTCCTCACCGTTCACTGCTTCGTGCGTGTGGAGTCACTGATGATGATTTTGAAAAACCATTCATTGGAATAGCTAATAGTTTTACTGATATTGTACCTGGCCACATCCACTTAAGAGATCTGGCTGAAACTGTTAAAATGGGCATCAGTAAGGCAGGAGGAGTGCCTTTTGAATTCAATACCATGGCCATTTGTGATGGAATAGCTATGAATCATGAGGGAATGAGATATTCTCTTGCTTCCCGTGAAATAATTGCCGATACTGTAGAAAGTATGGTTCAGGCCCACAGCTTAGATGGTCTGGTACTTATGCCTACCTGTGATAAAGTTGTTCCAGGGATGCTTATGGCTGCCGCTAGAATGGATATACCATCTATTGCAATTACTGGGGGGCCCATGCTTCCAGGTAAATTTCAGGGCAAGGCTGTGGACTTAATAAATGTTTATGAAGGCGTAGGTGCTGTCACTTCAGGTAAAATGTCTATGGGAGAATTAAACGAACTTGAAAGGTGTGCCTGTCCTGGTGCTGGCTCATGTGCTGGTTTATTCACAGCCAATACTATGGCTTGTCTAACTGAAGCCCTGGGTATGAGTTTACCTGGTTGTGCTACAGCTCACGCAGTGGATGCTAAAAAAATGCGCATTGCCAATTCCACTGGAGCAAGAATAGTTGAAATGGTAAAAGAAGACTTGAAACCATCACATATTATGACACAAGACGCATTTAATAATGCGGTTGCAGTTGATTTAGCTTTGGGAGGATCCAGTAACACTGCACTGCACATACCAGCTATTGCTAGTGAACTGGAAGAACACTGTGTTAAAGTAGATTTAGAACTTTTCGATGTTTTAAGTAAAAAAATACCCCACATAGCTTCTATTTCGCCTGCTGGTGAACACATGATGCTGGATTTAGATAGGGCAGGAGGAATACCTGCGGTATTAAAAGCGTTAGAAAGAGTATTGGCTACTAACACCGTCACTTGCAATGGTTCAACTTTAAAAGAAAATTTAAAAGAAGTTCATGTGCGTGACGATACCGTTATAAGACCTATTGAGAATCCAGTGCATGAAGAGGGCGGAATCGCGATTTTAAAGGGCAATTTAGCACCTAATGGGTCTGTTGTTAAACAGGGCGCTGTAGCAAAGGAAATGCTTATTCATAAAGGACCTGCTAGAGTTTTCAACAGTGAAGATGAGTGCGTAAAGGCCATATTTGACAATGAAATTAAGGAAGGAGATGTTATTGTTATCCGTTATGAAGGACCTAAAGGTGGTCCCGGAATGAGAGAGATGTTGAATCCAACTTCAGCAATTGTCGGAATGGGTATAAAATCCGTAGCCCTCATAACTGATGGAAGATTCTCAGGAGGTACCCGAGGCCCGTGTATAGGACATATATCCCCTGAAGCCATGGGCAAAGGCCCCATATCCGCCTTGGAAGATGGTGACATAATCAGCATTGACATCCCTAAACGATTGCTAGAAGTGGAACTATCTGCTGAAGAAATCCAAGAAAGATTGAAATCTGTTAAAGCCCCAGATAGAAATTTAAAAGGTTGGTTAGCTCGTTATCAGAGATTAGCAAGTTCTGCAGATAAAGGAGCTATTTTAAGATAGTTCTCATTATTTCTCAGGTGAGAACTGCAAAGTATTAATAAGTAAATCCTCAATAAGAAAATGAATAGGGATTATTTAAAATTAGGATTTACTTATTTATTTAATCAGGTGTTAAGATGAGCGACATCCAGGATATAAAAGAGATTGCTATTTACATCATAATCATTATCATAGGCCTAATTGCTGCACAACACATGAATGTTGTAGTATCAGGAAGTATGGAACCAGTTTTCTATAGGGGAGATATTGTACTAATAGAAAAGGCTAATTTCCTGGGAATTGAAGAATTCAATGCTGAAAATCTTCAAAAAGGTGACATAGTAATCTATAATGCTACATGGTTCCCTGAACCAGTTATTCACAGAATTATATATGTGGGAACTGATAATAATGGTAAAAAATATTACGTTACCAAGGGAGATAATAATCCAAGCCCCGACCCCACGGTGGTTTATCCATCACAAGTTACATCGAAAGTAATTGAACTGGGGAACTATCCGGCATTCATTCCTAAGGTAGGTTATATAACTCTTTGGATTAGAGGATTATAACAAAGTGGACAAAAGTCCATTCATTTTTTTATTATAAGAAAATCATATTTATTAGTAAATAATTTAAATTAATTTTTATATTATTTTTTATAATAAACAGATAATATTATAAAATTTATTTTGCAACATCATGAAAGGTGAATTAATGTTTAATATAATCGAAATAGAAGCATTAGAATCATTAAAAAAAGCTTTGAATCAGCTTAATTATCCTGTTCCTTCAGAAATAAAGCTGGAAGAACCACCGAATCCGCAAATGGGAGATTTAGCTACCACCATATCATTTCAGCTGGCTAAAGAACTTAAAAAATCTCCTATGGAAATCACAATTAGTATACTTGGTGCACTGGAAAGTCCGGAAATATTTGAGAGTGTGGAGTCCAAGGGCCCCTATATAAATTTCTTTGTTGATTATAAAAAATTCTCCCGCATGGTTGTGGAAGGCATAGATGAAAACTACGGTCAACTGCCCAGGCGATCTAAAAAAATAATCCTAGAACATACTTCAGCTAATCCTAACGGGCCATTACACATAGGCCATGTAAGAAACGCAATAATAGGAGATTCCCTATCCCGAGTTTTAAGGGCTGCAGGTTATGAGTTAGAAACACAATACTATGTTAATGATATGGGCCGCCAAATAGCAATGGTAGTGTGGGGACTTATAAATATTGGTGATGATCTAGAATCATATGGTTCTGGTGAAAAAAAAGACCATCAAATTGGAAAACTATATTATCAGGTCAACCAAGCCCTTAAAGAAAATCCAGAGATGAAGATTGAAATTGATCAGCTAATCAAAAGATATGAAAATGGGGAAGACCCGGACCTTAATGAAAAATTTAAGTTTGCTGTTTCCAGCTGCATAGACGGTATGAGAACTACCATGCAAAATCTTCACATCAACCACGATGCATTTGTATGGGAAGGGAAATTTGTAAGAAATGGTTCTGTTTGGGATATTGTGGATAAACTCAAAGAAAGTGGACATACCAAGCAAAATGAAGTTCTTTATTTAGATTTAGAAGACTTTGGTCTGGAAAAAGAGTTGGTATTAACTCGATCTGATGGAACATCACTTTACTCTACCAGAGACCTGGCTTATCATATGGAAAAATCAGAGAAAGGAGATATAATCCTAGATATCCTGGGATCTGATCATAAACTGGCCATTGATCAAATAAGAATCGCCATGGGATTACTTGGAGACAAGTCCCCTGAAGTAATTTTTTACGAATTCATAACCCTACCAGAAGGATCCATGTCCACCCGGCGAGGAGTATTTATCTCAGTGGATGATTTGATGGATGAAGCCATAAAAAGGGCTTTAAATGAAATTAAAAAAAGAAGGCCTGATTTGAACCCTGAAGAATCCGATAAAATTGCTAGGGAAATAGGAATTGGTGCAATACGATATTATATTGCTCGTTTATCACCAGAAAAGCATATTGTTTTTAAATGGGACGATGCCTTAAGCTTTGAAAGAGGTTGTGCATCCATACAATACGCTCATGCTCGAGCAGGTAAGTTACTGGAAAAGTCAGAGGCCTTCAGTGAAGATGAAGTGACTATAGAAAGTCATTGGACTCCTGAAAATATAGAAATAGACCTCATAAGGACTTTGGCAAAATTCCCCAAGACTGTGGAAGAATCAGCCCGCATTAGAAGAGTCCATAATATAGCCCAATATGCCCAGGATCTAGCCAATGCATTCAACAAGTTCTACAAGTCCACCCCAGTTATTGGCTCTCCCTACGAGAATGCCCGATTGCTGCTGGTGGAGAAAAGTAAGATGACCCTTAAAAATTGTCTGGAACTTTTAGGTGTTAGTGCTCCTGAGAGCATGTGATTTTGTGAAAAATCACTATATTAACTTTTTATAATAAATACTCCATATAATAATTGATTATAATTTTTATTCTTTTACACTAATTAATTGGAAACCATTTTCATGATTTGATTAAAAAAATTGTAATTATTTCAATTAAAAATATGAAGATGAAAAAATGGAATTAGGACTGGTAAATTTTCAAAACAATTATGAAAAAAAAGTGCTTGATTATCGTGATCATACATTGGCAACATTAATGAATATATCCGCGAATGATTTAAAACGCCATTATGCCATTGTCGATTTAAAACCTTTTTCACATATTTTATTAAATATGCATTTGGGGGAAGAGTTTTCACCCTTACGATTTTATTCACTAGACGAATTGGAAGGAGATATTTATTTTTTTATAGAAAATTCTGCTGATCTGGAATATGCAAATTTGTTCCTCAAATCCAAAAGCAAATCTATGAAAAAATTCTTTTTAGAAGAATACTTGAAGTCCATCGATTTCTTGCCAGAAGAATTCTTTGAACCAATATTGAGGTGTCCAGTTGCTTTAGAGTGGGATGGAATGACTCCTTTATCTGGTTATTCCATGATTGATCTTCAAATTCTGGCTGTTATCCCTAAAGATAATGATTTAGTCCATAAACAATTTGAAGCCATAGGAAAGAAAAGATTAGACCAGGTAAAAGACTTACTCTTTGACAATAATATGATAAATAAAGTGAGCAACTCTAAATATTTTTTTATAATAAATCAAATTGAATAGTTTTTATTTGGAAAAAAGAATTAAAAAAATAGTTTAATCTTTCATCAGATAGTACATGACTGCCTTTTGGGCATGGAGTCTGTTTTCTGCTTGATCCCATACCACAGATTGAGGTCCGTCAATAACTTCGGCTATGGTTTCCTGTCCGCGAATAGCCGGTAAACAATGCATGAATATAGCATCATCATTGGCCAGGGCCATTAAGTTTTGATTAACTTGAAATGGCATGAATTCACGCATCCTCTTTTCTTCCTCTTCTTCATCACCCATGCTGACCCAAACATCAGTATATACCACATCAGCATTTTTTAATGCTGCTTTTATATCAGAGGTTACTTCAATCTGGGCCCCCGATCTACTAGCCAAAATATGTGCTTTTTTTAAGATTTTTATATTTGGTTCATACCCCTGGGGACAGGCCACAGCCATGTCCATACCCAATATAGCAGAAATCAGAATTAGTGAATTACAGACATTATTTCCATCACCTACAAAAACCAGTTTACCCTTGAAATCGCCTTTATGTTCTTTTATAGTTTGCATATCAGCTAGGGCCTGGCAAGGGTGTTCCAGATCAGTCAAACCATTTATAACCGGCACAGTTGAATTTTCAGCTAGTTCCACCACGTCTTCGTGTTTCAGGGCCCTTATCATTATTCCGTCCACATATCTACTCATTGCCTTAGCAGTATCAGAAATGGGTTCACCCCGACCTATTTGCAAGTCATTGGTGGACAAGTACAGTGCTGTACCTCCAAGTTGAGCCATGCCCACTTCAAAGGAAACTCTAGTTCGGGTTGATGATTTTTGAAAAATCATGGCCAATGTTTTATTATCCAGTGGTTTTTCTTCCATTTGGCTATTTTTAAAACGCATAGCCAAGTCTAATAATTCCTGCACTTGATTTTGGGCATCGCAGAGTGATAAAAGATGTTTCATTATAATTCATCTCCAATAATCGTGAAAAATACTATTAACTAATTAAGGATAATTATATGTAATATCGTCCTTATAAAAGTTATTTATAATAAGTGATTTTTATATTAAAATAAAGTATTTATTGCTCAAATCGACTTAAATGCGCTGTTTATATTATAAAGTTCTTTCTTTTATTTCCATTTTATCATAATCTTTAAAAGAAAGTTCTAAATACTTATAATTCATTTATACCGGGTTATATTTTTGATAATTTATTTGTGGTAATATCTGAAAGACCCCTCCCTAAAATTCCGGATTATTCTAAACAGCATTTTGAAGATCAGATTAGTTTTTGAAAAATTTATCTATTCAATGAGAGGATTTTTCATCCATTAACTTCTTTTTTTCATAGATTTTTTCAAATTAGGCCCCCCTAATCTAAATAAAAGGAAATGTTAGTTTCCTCTTATCTTATTCATATGATTCATCCTTTTCTGAATAATTTCATGAGTTCCTACATCTTTTCGATGGTATAAATCGCCTTTTACAAATTTTGTGGCGTTTTCACAGATTTTTTCTGCTTCGGATATGGTTTCAGCTGATGCTACCACTCCCAGTGCACGTGAAGAAGAGGTGAATATATTGTCCTCCTTTTGATTTACTGCAGCATAGAAAACATCAGCTCCGGTATTAGAGATGGTTGTTTCATCCACATAAATAGGTTGATTGGCAAATTTAGTTTCAGGGTATCCATCAGGAACTATGTATTTACAAACAGTCGCTTTTTCTTCAAATTCGGCCTTTTTCAAGTTACCATCAACAATTCCCTGACAAATATTAACCATGCTAGTCTTTAGAAGAGGTAATACATTCATGGCTTCAGGATCACCAAACCGGGCATTGTATTCTACCAGTCTTGGCCCTTCTTTACAGAGCATGAATTGACCGTATAAAATCCCTTTATATGGACCTACTTCCTTATTTATAGCACCAATAGTTTCTTGCATGATTTTAACTGCAGAATTGTATTCTTTTTGACTTAAAAAAGGAAGTAATCCATTTTTATCAGAGTAGGATCCCATTCCACCAGTTATAGGGCCCTGATCTCCTTCAAAAGCATGAGGATGATCCTGAACTGCAGGCATTGGTACCAGGTTCTTCCCATCAGAAAATGCCTGTACAGTAAATTCCTCGCCAATGAGTCTCTCTTCAATTACTACCCTAGGATATCCACCCATTTTAGTATCCATGACATGTTTAGCGTATTCTTTAGCTTCAGAGTTGTCCTTTAAATGATCGCCGACAATTTTTACTCCTTTTCCTCCAGTGAGTCCCACTGGTTTTATTACCACATCTTTATCAAAATCATCCAGAAAATCACTAATATCCTGATAATTATCAAAGACCCGGTAAACAAGGGATCCTGGGATTTTATGTTCCTCGAAAAGGTCTCTCATGAAAGACTTATCTGTTTCAATCCTTGCCGCTTGTTGGTTAGGCCCTACACAGCTTATTCCAGCACCCTCTAATTCATCCACAATACCTTTTTCCAGTGGAGATTCAGGTCCAATAAAAGCCATATCCACATTCTTTTCAATTGCGAATTTCTTAACAATTTCAAGATCTCCTTCGCTGGCCACTTTAAAATCAGATATTCTGGCAATTCCCGGGTTTTGATTACTCATGATTGAATAAAGTTCTGCTTCATCTTTTAGAGATTCACATATGGCATGTTCCCGTGCTCCGGTTCCTACAACTAAAATTTTCATTTAAATCCTCCAAGTAAAATCATCGAAATGAAAAAATACTACTTTCAATCAGTTAACTGAAAGAGTATTCTTATTTATTATTGAAATTAAAACTTTAAACAAATTTCAAGTTAATTTAGGGTGTTTTATTTAACGATACTATTTTTTAGAATATCAAGTGATGTTATTTTATAATTCCAAAATAGTATATACCTAACTTCGTCTATGGACTTCACTACAAAAATAGATGTCGATTTGTTAAAATTTTCTAAATGTTTCAAGGAGGCATATTATATAAATGGAAACATCAATATCATATTGAACATTAAATAGAAACAATGATTAAATAAAATCAATAATTGGGATTTATTTTACCCAAAGTCAATTAATAATAAGGTGTTTGTATGAAAGGTGGCCAAGCCATAATAAAGTCGCTGATAGATCAAGGAGCGGACATTGTATTCGGATATCCCGGAGGACAGTTACTTCCTCTGTATGACATGATATACGACTCAGACTTAAAACACATTCTGGTAAGGCACGAGCAGTGCGCAGCACACGCTGCCGACGGATATGCCCGTGCATCCGGCAAGGTAGGGGTGTGCATTGCCACATCAGGACCAGGAGCAACCAACCTGGTGACTGGAATCGCCACAGCCTATATGGATTCTGCCCCCGTGGTAGCGATTGCAGGACAGGTGCCAACTCACTTGATTGGTAACGATGCATTCCAGGAAGTGGATATGATTGGTATCACCATGCCCATAACCAAACACAATTTCCAGGCAACTGATGCTGAAGAAATACCAAGTATGGTAAAATCAGGTTTTGAAATTGCCATTACTGGTCGTCCCGGGCCAGTTGTAATTGACCTTCCTAAAGATATACAAGAACAGGAAATGGAGAATTACAATGATAATCCTATGGATTTACCAGGGTACAAACCTACTAAAAAAGGAAACCCTCGTCAAATAAAAAGAGCTGCTAAAGCTATTAATGAATCTTTAAAGCCAGTTATACTGGCAGGTGGAGGAGTAATAATTGCAAATGCATCTAAAGAACTCCAAAAGCTTTCAAATCTTATAAATGCTCCTGTTACTACTACTTTACTAGGTAAAGGTTCTTTCCCTGAGGATCATGAATCTTCTATGGGTATGCTGGGGATGCATGGACGTAAAGTTGCAAACTTAACTGTAGATGAAAGTGATTGCCTAATAGCCATAGGTTGCAGGTTTTCAGATAGGACAACAGGTAAGATAGATGAGTTTGCCCCTAATGCAAAAATTGTCCACATTGATGTTGACCCTGCAGAAATTGGTAAAAATGTAGAAGTGGATGTCCCAATCGTGGGAGATGCTAAAATAGTTCTACAGGACCTTATAAAAATGCTGGAAAAACAGGAAGCCAATCCAACCACCTCCAGCTGGATTAAAAAAATCCATGAATTTAAAAACAGCTGCATACCCAGAATCTCATTTGAAAATGATGTTCCCTTAAAACCTCAGCAGGTGATAAAAGAAATATCCCTGGCAGCTGATGAAGATACCATACTAACCACCGATGTAGGTCAAAACCAGATGTGGATGGCCCACTACTTCAATACCCGCAATCCAAGAAAATTTATTTCATCTGGAGGCTTAGGAACAATGGGATTCGGATTCCCTGCAGCTATAGGCGCTAAAGTAGCCATGCCCGAGAGTGATGTTGTTGCGGTTTGTGGAGATGGAGGATTCCTCATGGTATGTCAAGACCTGGCAACTGTGAAAGAATACGATATCCCTGTAGTGGTCTGTGTACTGGATAATCGGCACCTGGGAATGGTTGCCCAATGGCAAAAACTATTCTATGATGAGCGAATGTCACACACGCACTTAGGAGAAGTACCAGATTTTGTCAAATTAGCCGAATCATTTGGTGTAAGGGCTGAACGAATTGAAAAACCAGGGCAAACACGCGAAGCTCTAGAAAACGCATTTAAATCAGGAGAACCTACTTTACTAGACATAGTAATTGACCCTGATGAAATATTGCCTATGGTTCCTCCAGGCTGCGGTCTAACAGAAATCGTGGGAGAATATAAAGTAGAAAGAGAACATCCTGGAGAAATAACCTATAATAACCCTGCAGGAAAGACTTCAGGGGAAGGTGATTAAAATGGAACAACCCACACATATTATTAGTGCTTTGGTTGAACACAGACCTGGTGTCTTGCAAAGAGTTGCGGGCTTATTTACCCGAAGAGGATTTAACATCGACAGCATTACCGTTGGTGAATCTGAAACTACTGGTCTGGCCAGAATGACCATTATTGCCCATGGAGATCAGAAAGTACTGGAACAGATCACTAAACAACTCAATAAATTGGTTGATGTAATTAAGGTCAGAGATTTGAATCCGGAGAGTACTGTTAAAAGAGAATTGTGTCTCATTAAAGTACACGCACCTAGTGAGAGTGTACGTGCAGAAGTTATACAGTATGCCGGAATATTCAGAGGAAGGATAATTGATGTTAGTGGTGAAGCCCTAACTGTAGAGATTACCGGTGATTCTGATAAAATTGATGCCTTAATTGATCTTTTAAAGGGTTTTGGTATTAAAGAATTGGCTAGGACAGGGCCTACAGCAATGTCACGTGGTATGAAAACCATTTAAGAGAATATAAATAATTTTATAGTTTAAAAGGTAAAAATCTTAATTTAAACCTTTGAAGCTATTTTTTTTTAAATTTTTAAAAAAAAAAGTAGATGTTGTATTATATTATTCAGTGATTTGAAGTAGCAGTGCAACTATCAGCTGATTAATTTATAAGAGAATCTAACAATACCTATATTATGATATATTTTTACCCATGCTGTGGGTAAAGTTCACTCTAAATTTTTAATAAGTATCTAAGGAGGATGGCGAATGAAAATATATTACGAAAAAGATGTGGACACTGGAGTCCTAGCAAATAAAACCATAGCAGTTATAGGATATGGGAGTCAAGGAATGGCCCAATCTAGAAACATGGCTGACAGTGGATTAAATGTAGTAGTAGGCCTTCGTGAAGGAGGATCATCCTGGCAAACCGCCAAAGATGATGGTATGAATGTGATGAGCATAGAAGATGCTGCCAAAACCGCAGATATCGTGCATATTTTGATACCGGATGAAATTCAAGGAGCAGTATACGAACAATCCATCAAACCATACTTAGAAGAAGGTAACACCATATCTTTCTCCCATGGTTACAACATCCATTATGGATACATACAAGCTCCCCAAGGAGTAAACGTTACCATGAGTGCCCCAAAAGGACCTGGAGCCATGGTGCGTCGAACTTATTTAGAAGGTTTTGGAATTCCTGGTCTAGTGGCAGTGGAAGTTGATGCTACTGGTGATGCTAAACAACAAGCTCTGGCCATGGGTAAAGGCTGTGGTCTGGCACGTGCAGGTATATTGGAAACCACTTTCAAAGAAGAAACTGAAACTGATCTCTTTGGAGAACAAGCCGTTCTCTGTGGAGGAGTAACCGAACTAATCAAAGCAGGTTTTAAAACACTGGTAGATGGCGGATACCAACCAGAAGTAGCATACTTCGAAACTTGCCATGAATTAAAATTAATTGTTGACTTAATATATGAAAAAGGGTTTGCCGGAATGTGGCATGATGTGAGTAACACTGCAGAGTTTGGAGGATTAACCCGCAGATCAAGAGTAGTGACTCCTGAAGCACAGAAAGAGATGGCAGAAATCTTAAAAGAAATCCAGGAAGGAAAATTTGCTAAAGAATGGGCCTTAGAAAATCAGGCTGGGCGACCTATGCTTAAACGAATGAGAGATCTTGAAGACGAACTTCAGATTGAGGAAGTAGGTTCCAAACTTAGAAAACTATGTGGATTAGAGAAATAGGGTGAAAAATTGGTCTTCGTGGGCATGGACCACGGCACTACCGGGGTCTCATTTACTATACTTTCTTCTTCACAAGAAGGAGGAAAACCAGCTACTCACTTTAAAATTGGACGAGATGAATTATCCAAAGGTGAAGTATCTGCAATAGATGAATTATCCAAAAGAGTGGAATTGGACTCTATTAAACTAATGGTAATCACTTATGCCATGGGTGATGGTTTAACTACCATCAAACCCCTCAATAAGGTTAATAATAGAGGTGTGCTCTCTATTGGTGGTGCTGGAAAAGTTACCGGTGGCGGAACTGCAGTATACTCTGAAATTGAAAATTCAGATATACCCACCCTGCTCCTTCCAGGATTGCATAAAAAAATCCCTTGCTTAGATCCTCGCTTTAAAGCAGCGTACTCCCACCATGCTAGTGCTGAAAAGATAAGTATTTCTTACAATGCCTATCTTGAAACCGGTTGGGAAAACATGATTGTAGCAGATATCAGTTCCAACTCAGTTACCATGTTGATTCAAAACGGAGAGATAGTCGGTGCTATGGATGCTTGTTTAGGCGCCATGGGGGTAATTCATGGCCCATTAGATTTAGAAATGCTTCGGGATATTGATGATGGAGATAAAACAGCTAATGAATGTTTTTCACATGCAGGAGCTGTTAAAATTGCAGAAATCAACACTAAAGTTTCTGATGCTAAAGATGAGCTCTTAGAAATGTTTCAAAAAGGTGATGAAAAAGCAGAGCTGGCCATAAACACCATGATAATGACAATTGCCATGGAAATATGGGGATTAGTTGGAATATCTGATCAAATAGATGGAATAGTTCTTACAGGATCCATGGGTGCTATGCAAGAACCTGTGGACTTTTTTGGAAGTTTAAAAGAGTATTTAGGAAATGTAGTTTCTGTTGTAAGAATTCCTCCCACTTCAGGTTCCATGGGAAGTGCTCAAATAGCCCAAGACATATATAATGGTAAAAAAAACATTTTAGGGATTATAGTTGAAAGCTACGATCCTTAATCCATTTATTTTGAAATATTATTGTTTAATAGCAATATAAGCAATCTTACTGCCTTTAATAAATTTTATGCCGTTTTCTTGTTCTAAAACAGTGTTAAGGTAATTGTCAAGAGCGATGATTTTTCCTTCATCTTCTTCTCTATTTTTTAAACTTATTACCACATCTTTTTCCTTAAATCGTAAAAATTGTCGATTTACCTTGAAATCGTTATCTGCAGACATCATCTAACCTCAATAATTTCTAGTTACAAATAATTTTTCTTATCTTTTACAATAATTGAATAATTGATACCATATACTTTTCGCATGTATTAATTACATTTACAAAACTTTATAGCATAATAATATCAATAATTTTAATTAGTTAATATAATGGATGGAGTTAAAATATGGCAGTGAACCAGTTAGAAACTAATTTAGAAGCTATAACTATGACTTTAGCTTATTTGAAAAACCAAGATGGTTGCGATCCTGAATTACTCGAAGAACTTAGAAAAGAGAGAAATCGCCTCTTGAAAGAGTTAAATGTGCAGTAACATTTAATCCTAAAAATATTAGTTTTTAAGATTCACTGCTTTTTTCATTTAGTTATTTCCAGCACGTGAAAAATCTCTCTAATCCCAAGTAATCTTTAATAAAACCATTAATGCTCCGAACTGAATAACATTTATGCTGAGTACAGGTCCGCCCATACCCGGGCCATGAAATCCTTCCCTTAGTAGTAAAAATGCTATGAATACCAAGTTCTGAAGAATTAATAATAGTACAAAGACTATTAGTCCCAGGGTAAAACTAGATTTTAGTTTTTTATAGCTGGATATGTAAATAAAAAGCATGACTACTAATAAACCTATATTAACTGCTCCCACTAAAGCGGCTAATGTGGCCAGGTTTGGGTCATCTATCAGTTCATTATTAAATTCTTCTCCTCTAAATATAGGTTCTGGTGTAGGGGAAATCATCGTATCACCTTATTTTACTTCTCCAGTTGATTCCATATTTCTTTAAAAAGATCATAATTCTCCTCCATTTGAGGTGAAATGAAATACATTGTTCCATATTTTTCTCCTGTGGACGTAATTATCTGGTTATCCTCCAGAACCTTGATATGGTGTCTAATAGTCTTGTAATCCAAATCAAGGTTTTCAGCCAGTTGGTGTGCATTATAAGGCCTTTTATTTAATTCGTTTATGATACGGGCCCTATTAACACCACCTTTTGTGCCGGCTATTAACCACCACAGTATTTTCTTCATGGTTATCACAGAATATTATTAAGGGGCTAATAAAAAAGCCCTTCTTTTTAACTATATTTTTCAGTTAAGAGATAAATCTTGTTATACTCCAGGTATAATCCGGTTTGTGAAAAAAAAATAGTTAAAAATTGAAATTAATTGAAACTTTACCACCTATTTTGATGTTCCTTGATTTTTCATGATTTTCATAGTTTTTGTTTTCGATTTAAGTCCTAGTAAAATGTTGAAATGATTTTTCATTGGCTTACGATAGATATACATGTGAATAACTGTTCCAATAACCATTATTACTGCCATTTCTGCGTGAATATAATTAATCTGAGGATTATATGCTGTAGAAATCCCCATATTGATCATAAGTGTTAAGAGTACTCCTGTTATTCCAGTTCCGATAAACCCAAATGTCAACAGCATATTCCAGATCCTTTTATGTTGCTGTGGTTTTAAAATTCCCTTTTTAAACAAATAGTAAGTGGCTAAGTATCCACCCAATAGCAACATGGATATGGGAAGTATGTGGTAGTTTGTAGCATCAGACAAGTCACTTCCCTGCAAAGTACCCGGATCCTGCACAGTTCCTGTAGCATTTCCATCAAGGTCCTGCATATTTTCTTGAGAAGATGGTGTATCAATATCAAAAGATCCATTATCCTGTGAGTCATAGGTAACAGATTTATCATAGGAACCAACAGTAGTTTCGCTATCTTGAGATGACGAATCAGTGTTTGTGGTAGTTGCTGATGTTTGAGCTAAATCACATAAACCATCACCATCACCATCAATGTATCTTCCACATTGACCCGGAGATGAGCAAGCGAGTCCCAGAGGGCATCCTCCTGCAAATGCCCCGTCTATTATATTTGCAGCTATTATTGGTACTGTGGCTAAAATTCCTGCAATTTTTACTTTATATTCCGGAGATATGTTTTGATAGTGAGACTTGATTTTTAATAAACCATTCTTTATCGGATCTTTCAAAATCCCGCCTCCTTTTTACGGGATTTTTTACCAGTGAACATTCTTTTGGTTGATTTCCAGTAGATATGTAAGTGAAATATAGTCACTAAAACTAGAGTTATTCCCAGTTCTACATGCCAGTACATTAAAGTGTAGTTAATTGGGGTGATAACTCCCATTTCCATCAATACCATGAGTAAAAATCCTGCTCCTCCAGAGACTAAAAATGCCAGAAATAGGACCGCATTCCACAAAGCCACATGTTGAGCTTTTCTAATTATATCCACCTTATATAATATGTAAGTTACAAAATATCCTCCCAAGAATGGAACAAAAGGCAATATTAATTCATAATCCATTTTTTTTTAAATCCTCTTTTTTGTGCTTCCTTTTAATAAAAAGTCTGATTTAATATAACGCCGTTTACTTAAAAGTAATTTTTCCAGATTTACACCCAAATCTAGCCCAAATAATACCATTATTAGTTTAAATAAAAAAATAAGTTTTAGAATTAACTATAAAACTAAAATATTATTGATAAATAGGTTAATTCATTAAAGATATTCTAATAAATTTCTTTACATATTTTTATAAAAAAGTAGAAATATATCATTCTAAAACTATGTTTTAATTGACAAAGACCCGGCTTAAATTATAGGTTATTGTACAAGTGTTTAAAAATAATAAAGAAAATTCTTTAATTTAATGTAGATTAAAGATTTCTTTGAAATCCGCGCCAGGCAATCCCCATGTCAATCCTTAAACTACTAAATTTTTTCAATACATTAGTCCAACCAATTACCCAGGGATTCTAAATTAGAAGTACAGTCCAGTGAAAGAGGTGTTAATGTGGCTTCTCTTTCAACTTTTAAAGTATGGACATCAGTTCCAGGTAAATCATCTTCTACTGAGTCACCATCCAACCAGTAATAGGGCCTTCCTCGAGGATCCAGTCTCTTTTTAATGTGAACATTATACATTCTCTCTCCCAGGCTGGTGATTCTAATATCTTCACTTTTGGGGTGGGATGGAATATTCAAATTCACAAAGTCCACGCCCGCAGGCAAACCTTTTTTCAGGATATTTTTAGCCACTTTACGTGTGATGCGTACAGCAGCACTAAAATCAACCTCGACATGGCCATCATGGAATTTAATATCACCTCTACCCACCTGAAGAGAAACTGCAAGTGATGGTATACCATGACAGGCAGCTTCCATGGCGGCCCCTATAGTTCCAGAGGTGGTAAGTTCAGACTTACCTAAATTTTCACCAATATTGATTCCGGAAATAACCAGATCTGGTTTTTCATCGGCTACTTCAAAAATGCCAATGATCACTGAATCAGTAGGAGTTCCTGAGACAGAATAAGCTTGAGTTCCATCCCTTAAATTTGTATCTGTTACTCTAATAGGTTCAAAAAGAGTTAAAGCGTGTCCAATACCGCTTTGTTGTGTTGCCGGGGCCACTACACTAATATCTCCCAGTCCGTCCACTGCTTGTTTGGTGGCAACAATACCCGAAGAATTTACCCCGTCATCATTGGTTATTAAAATTCGCATACACCAATTTTAATTATTAATTTTAAAATAGTTTATGGAAACCTACAATCATATCAATACTAGTTAGTAAAAAAAGGAAGCAAATATTAAAATCGATAATTAATTCTTACTAATGCAGGATAAGATCGAAATAAAATAAATAAAAATAATATCTGGAAAAAATTCTTTCTATAAAATGATGAGATTACCATAAAACAAACATCAATTAGTAACCATAAAAAGCAAATATTAATATGAACCTATTGATAATAATATTAAGGATTAACAGATTATCTTGAATTTAGGGGCAATAATCGTCATCCCCTAGAAGGTGTGTAAATTGGAAAAAAGCAGACTGGTCGACTTCATGGCAAAGGTTATGGAAGAATCGGGTTTTAAAGTATATAAAGATTTTAGAACCTCAAGACACCTTATAGATATCTATGGAATTCTACCAACAATTTTAGGCGATATAGGAATAGTTATAGCTTGTAAAAACTATGAAGAAAAGTGGAATGTTGGTTTAGATGTTTTAAAAGAGATGGAAATGGTGGCAAAAACCTTAAAGGCATCTAAAGTAGTAATAGTAACCACTTCGGGTTACAGTTCCCAGGCCATAAACTACGCTGCCCGCCGAAACATTAAACTTATTGATAGAGAAGGAGTTTTAAACCTTGCTCAAAAATTTTCAAAAAAGACTCCTGATTTAATGGGAGATAACGAAGACTACCCGGATTATGAAGAATACGAAGATAATAATGAGGGCGTAGAAGTATCCTACACACCATCAAGCTCATCCAAGGGCTTTTTCGGGCATGGTAAAAAGGGGTCTCTAAATCGGAAAAGAGATCGGATAAAAGCATGGGCTCCTTATATTAAAAGTATACTCAGCAATACTTTCGTTTTAATACTGGTTGTTATTGGGATATCTCTTTTAATTACCACAATCATTCAGATCTGGGCCCAAGTCAGCACAGGAATATTAGGTGTTATCAAAATCTTTCTCTCAGCAGTCCTTGCCTATGGGTTAGTATTTTTAGTAGAAGAAAAAAGTAGCACCATGTTAATAAAAGGAACAATAGTGTTCTTTGTGTCTCTTTTAGTTTCCATAATGTTCATTTTAATTTAATTAAAATTCTATATTTTATATATTTTAATTAATTAAATTATCTAATAAATTTTTTTTAAAATAAATCCAATGGGTCCGACGAGATTCGAACTCGTGATCACCTCGGTGTGAGCGAGGTATCATACCCCTAGACCACGGACCCCTAATCCTATTATTCCAATAAAATTAACTTCTTTTGTAAAATAAGAATTTCATTTAATAAATAAACATTCATTAAAAATAAAATAAGAATTATATTAAAAAGATGGGCCGAACGAGATTCGAACTCGTGATCACCTCGTTGTAAGCGAGGTATCATACCCCTAGACCACCGGCCCTCGCGTACATCACACTTTGAACACATGCCTATATAAACTTTTCCCGCCAATGCTTGGTATTAAATATTTCTTAAAAATGATGAAACTTAATCTAAACATCTTAAATAAGAATTTAATTAAAAAAAATATTTAAAAAATATATTTAATTACATTATAATGTTTGATTAGCAATATACGATCTTAAAAATTATTTTTATAAAAAAAATTTATTAAAAATCCTTTTTCCTGAGTAAATCATTTTTGATAAATTTAAGAACTGGTACTAACTAAATAATGTAAAAGTAAATTTTGTATTGTCATTAATTTCACTGAGGTATTAATTATGGCATGGGATGAATCAGGAAAAATATGGTTTAATGGTGAAATCAGAAATTGGAAAGAAGCAAATATACACGTATTATCTCATGTTGTTCATTATGGTTCCAGTGTTTTTGAAGGAATCCGCTGTTACAAAAATAAAAAAGGTTCAGCGGTCTTTAGACTCCAAGAACATGTAGAAAGATTATTTGACTCTGGAAAAATATACCGTATGGATATTTCTTACAGCCAGGAAGAAATTTGTCAAGCCATATTGGACACCATTAAGATCAATGAGTTGCGCGAATGTTATATTCGGCCGGTGGTATTTAGAGGGCAGGGCGAATTAGGTGTTAATCCCCTTAACAGCCCCTTAGAAGTAGTAATTGCAGCATGGGAATGGGGTAGTTATCTTGGAAAAGAAGCTTTAGAAGTTGGCGTTGATGTAGGAATCGCTACCTGGAGACGTATGGCTCCTGATACTTTGCCCAATATGGCTAAAGCTGGTGCTAATTATATGAATTCTCAGCTGGTGAAGATGGAAGCAATTTCCAATGGTTATGATGAAGGAATAATGTTAGACTATCAGGGAAATGTGAGTGAAGGTAGTGGAGAGAATATATTCTTGGTTAAAGATGGAGAACTATACACCCCACCTATTGCTTCATCAGTTTTAAAAGGAATAACCAGAGATTCTGTAATCAAACTAGCCAATGAAATGGATCTCGTGGTTAGAGAAGAACAGGTCCCACGGGAAATGCTTTACCTGGCTGATGAAGTATTCTTCACTGGAACTGCTGCAGAGATAACACCCATCCGTTCTGTGGATAAGATTACAATTGGAGAAGGTGTAAGAGGTTCAGTGACTGAAAAACTTCAAAAATGCTTTTTTGACGTCTTGAAAGGTGAAAGTAGATATGACTATGGTTGGTTAACCTATATTGAATAAGTATAACTTAGAAGTTATAACTTAGAAGTTATAACTTAGAAGTTATAAGTGATAACTTATAACTTATCACTATTTTTATCACTATTATTTATTTCAAATAGATCCAATCAACAATCTTTAAATATAATGTAAACTATTTTTTACATATGTAATATATTTTTTACATGAAAATTGTGAAAAGGAATGAAAATATAATAAGTTAAACTAGAGATTTAAATAAGTAAGCCTAATGAAATAAAAGAACACAACGGTAATATAGATTATACTAATACAATTTTTAATATAGTCAATAATAAAATTGAAATTAATTAATTAAAATTACATTTTCACGGTGATTAAATGGATATTATACAAGCATTACTTTTAGGAATTATACAAGGACTAACAGAATTTCTACCAGTTAGTAGTTCTGCCCATTTGGTATTTATGCACAGCTTGACTGGAGTTGAACCCAGCGTAGCTTATGATACACTACTACATGTTGGAACATTAGTAGCAGTAGTAGCTTACTTCTGGAAGGACATATTAAGTATGTTGAAATCATTTTTTTCAAGCTTAATAGATGTCCCCCGCGCCCAATTCCGTCAGGGTATACAGGATGATCCTTATAAAAAAATGGCTTGGTTTATACTACTTGGAACCATACCTGCAGGTTTAGCTGGTGTTTTATTAAAAGACTTCTTCGAAAGCTTATTCAGTAATGTAATAGCTGTAGGATTCTTTTTAATAGTTACTGGATTTTTACTTTGGGGATCTGAAATGGCATCTCAAAAAATAGCCGATAAAAAAAGTATGAGCAATATGAGTCTTAAAAATGCATTAACCATGGGTGTGGCTCAAGCTGCAGCAATTGCTCCAGGTATCTCACGATCCGGAGCTACTATATCCACCGGATTATTTTTAGGTCTTGAAAGAGAATTAGCTGCCAGATTCAGTTTTTTATTATCAATACCTGCTATTATAGGTGCTGCATTAGTACAATCCAAAGATATCACATCCATTTTAGATATAAGTACAGTTTCAGCATTTGCTGGTTTTTTAGCAGCGATAATAAGTGGCTATCTAGCTATAAAGATAATGTTAAAACTAATTAAAGAAAGAGACTTAATGGTATTTGCTTATTACTGCTGGATAATTGGTCCTTTAGCAATAATCTTAAGTTTAATATATTAATTCTCTTAATTTCCTATTTTTCATTTGATTCTAAAATTATCTAAAATATCTTCTGACATAATTCCTCTGTTTTTATTCGGATTTCATCAGTTGTAACACCCTGCAGCATGGCGGCCATCATGGCTCCTCCCGCTCCTACTCCTTCTTTTACAGAGCCATTTAAATAACATCTGAGGCCTCCATTTTCTGAAGATTGGAAAGAAGGATCCACAGCAAAAATAGTGATATCTCCAATTTGTTCGGCGATGTGGTTAATATCCGATGTTTCATCTTCAGCAACAAATACTGTTGTTGCTATGCAGACATTAGAAAAATCAAAGTCATGTTTTAGTGCTTTTATAAGTGCACATACTGCAGTCATTTGAGTTCCACCAGCCATAGTCACGGGTATGTCACTACCAATCACCAGCCCAGCCACTGCAGGTATCATAGGATCACCTACTGCTTCTACTGCTTTAAATGGATCAGATGTTATTTTCCCCAACTTAAGACCAGCAGAGTCAATTCCTTCTCTGACCACATCTTTTTTCAGGTTGTGTGGATTTTCAGGCATGCTGCCACTGATTTTAAAGCTTGCATCATATCCCAATGCAGTTAATACACCCAATGCCGTTGTAGTTCCTGCAGGAGTGCTTTCACCAATCACTAAATGATCAGTTATTTTAGAAAGAATTTTACCCAATACCTTAGCATTCTCAAATATTTTTTCAGGGTTCTCTACAGCCATTCCTGTGCGAATATCATCACCTGATTTCTCATTAATATTCACATAGGGAAGGTTTGGTTTAATTAATGACCCTGCATCAGCCACCATAAAAGGTATCTCAGCAAGTTCAAGAGCAGCTTTAGTTATAACCGCAGGAGTAGGTGCAGATTCCCCGCCAACAACTGTTTGAGGGATTTCAGGAAGACAAACAGGTTTATTAAGTAATATAAGTTCTACATCAGCAGCAGGAGTATATTCTGTTAATTCTGGAGTTACTCCTGCTCCAGTAATTCCTTCTATACGAGAAGTGGCCGTGGTCGCAATAGTACATAAAAATAAAGAGTTTTTGCCATTCACTTTTTTTAAAAATTCATCAGAACCATAAATATTCAATCCATCAAACATCATATCGCCTTATTTTGATTTTTACTATATTAAAAAGATTATAAATACATTTAATTTAATAATGATCATCTATTCCTTAAATTCATAAGAGATTATATAACGAAAATATTAATGTTCATAATTAATAAAGGTAAGTTTCAAGTGTAATGTTTGAAAACAATATTGTTCATTAAAAACAATTTCATTAAAATTAGGAATTATATAAACTAAAAATTAAAATAGATTTAATCCAGTTTTTCATGATTAAATAAAATTAGTTAATCTAATGAAAATATCAATTGAGGAATTTCATGTCAAATAAAATCTGTATAGGTATTGAAGGAACTGCAGAAAAAACAGGAGTAGGTATTGTCGATTCAGAGGGCAATATATTGGCCTTGGAAGGAAAACAATTGATACCTGCTTCGGGAGGGATACATCCCCGGGAAGCAGCAGAACATCACGCACAGTGGATTCCATACCTAATTGAAAAATCAGTACATGAAGCAGATCTTAAATTTTCCGAAATCGATTTAATAGCATTCTCCCGAGGTCCTGGTCTTGGTCCGGCCCTTAGAACCGTGGCCACAGCAGCTCGAACCCTAGCTTTGAGTTTAAATA
Organism: Methanobacterium alcaliphilum; assembly: GCF_023227715.1. Lineage (NCBI taxonomy): Archaea > Methanobacteriati > Methanobacteriota > Methanobacteria > Methanobacteriales > Methanobacteriaceae > Methanobacterium > Methanobacterium alcaliphilum. Next base: position 143,353 of record NZ_JALKIF010000004.1, on the reverse strand, counting down.
AACCAATTGTTGGGGTAAATCACTGCCTAGGGCATGTAGAAATAGGTCGACTCACCACAGAGGCCCAGGATCCTGTTTCACTTTATGTTAGTGGAGGTAATACACAAGTGATTGCCTTTGAAAGTGGTCGTTATCGTGTTTTTGGAGAAACTCTGGATATTGCAGTAGGCAACATGCTTGATCAATTTGGAAGAGAAGTCGGCCTAGGCCATCCTGGAGGTCCTGTGGTTGAAAAATTAGCTCTTGAAGCAAATAAATACATAGATCTTCCTTATGCTGTAAAAGGGATGGATCTTTCATTTTCAGGCCTGCTAACTGCTGCACTGAGAAAACATGCCAAAAATGTTAGAATAGAAGACCTCTGCTACAGTCTGCAGGAAACCGCATTTGCCATGCTGGTTGAAGTTACCGAAAGGGCCTTATCCCATACCATGAAACAGGAAATCATGCTTTGTGGAGGAGTTGCAGCCAACACCCGTTTAAGGGAAATGTTAGCTGTAATGAGTGAAGAGCATTATGTGGATTTTTTTATGCCTCCTGTGAAGTACTGTGGAGACAATGGGGCTATGATTGCATGGATGGGGCAGTTAGTCTACGAAAAAAAGGGCGGACAAAAAATTGAAGATACCACCGTAATCCAGCGCTACCGTACTGATGAGGTAGATGTACCTTGGATGAAAAGTTATAATAAAAAACTAACATTGCCTGATGAAATTTTAGCTAAAGGTGCAGAAGCCAATATATATACTGGAAACTGGTTAGATGAAGATGTTTTAATTAAAGAAAGGATACCTAAAAATTATCGTATAATTGAAATAGATGATAAACTTAGAAAATCCAGAACGAAAAAAGAGGCCAGACTTTTATCTCAAGCCAAACGATGCGGAGTCCGCACCCCTATAATTTTTGATATTGATCTGGAAAATAAGTCTTTGGTAATGGAAAAAATTGAAGGTCAATTAGTTAAAGATGCAATCATCAATTCATCCCCCACTTTAATGAACAAAACATGCCAGAATATTGGTGAGAGTATTGCCCTCCTTCATGATTGTGGAATTATTCACGGCGATCTAACCACATCTAATATCATTTTAAAAGACAGTATTGATCTAATATTTCTGGACTTTGGGCTGGGTAAGTTTTCAGACTTAGTGGAAGATAAAGGTGTAGATTTACTGGTTCTTAAGAAGGCCTTGGGAAGTACCCACTACCAAATTGCCCATAAATGTTTTAGTGCTGTAATGAAAGGTTATCAAAAATCTAACGATTATAAGGAAGTATTAGATAAAATAAGTGAAATTGAAGGTAGGGGAAGATATACTTCCTGAAAATCCTATTTAAAAAAGAAGGTTAATGTGAAAACATGAAGGTAACATTTATAACTGGTAACCAACACAAAGTAGAAGAAGCAGAGAAAATCTTCGAGAAGTTCAGCATAAAAGTTCAGCATGTTAACCTTGGCTATCCAGAACTTCAGGGAACCCTGGAGGAAGTAGCCATATTTGGCGCAAAACATGCGGCTGAGCAGTTAGGAGAACCCGTTATTGTTGAAGATGCGGGACTGTTTATAAGAGCTTTGGACTGGTTTCCAGGACCATATTCTGCATATGTGCAGGATACTATTGGAAATTCAGGTATTTTAAAGCTAATGGAAAATGTTAAAGACCGATATGCCGAATTCAGGTCGGTGATTGGGTACTGTGCCCCCAATGTCGAGCCCGAGATTTTTTTAGGTGCGGTTAAAGGACATATTTCTAATAAAGAGAAAGGAAATCAAGGTTTTGCTTTCGATCCCCTGTTTTATCCCAAAGAAAAAAATAAAACTTTTGGAGAACTCAGTACTCTTGAAAAAAATGAATTTTCTCATAGGAGCAGATCACTGGAAAAATTTGCAGTGTGGTTTAAAAGCAGGGACTATAATAAACTGATATAGGTGGAAAATAACTACTTATCCAGTATTTAGCAAATCATGATTATAATTTTATCTATACACAAATATAGAGGCGATTAAATGGCAAACAAACCTGATTGGGTTGAATACTCAAATGAAGAAATTGAAGAACTAATATTAAAATTAACTAAAGAAGGAAACTCCACCAGTAAAATTGGAATCATCTTAAGAGACCAGTATGGTATCCCTGATGTCAAATTAATCACTGGTAAAAAAATTACCAAAATCTTAGAGGACCATGGGCAAAAACCAGAATACCCTGAAGATATAATGAATCTCATCCGTAAAGCAGTAAACATACGGGACCATTTAAAAGAAAATCCTAAAGATTTACACACCAAACGAGGATTACAGGTCATTGAATCCCAGATTCGACGTTTAGGTAGATATTACGTTAATGAAGGTGTACTCCCAGAAGGATGGAGATATGACCCACAAAAAGCAGCACTCCTTGTTAAATAGAGCTGATGAAGCTTGTCAGGTGCTCAAAGAGCATCTGAAAAGAGGAGACATTGTGAGGATAATTTCTCACAATGATGCAGACGGTCTTTCTGCAGCAGGAGTAATAGCCAATGCTATATCCCAGGAAGAAGGCCAATTCCATATCAGTATCGTTCCCCGGCTTAGAGATGATTTTATCCGAAAGTTAGCTCAGGAAAGATACAAATTATTCTTTTTTTGCGATATGGGAAGTGCTTACTTAGAGGCTATATCCCGTATTAAAGGAGACGTAATAATATCTGACCATCACCAGCCCATTGATTTTGAAACTGGTGAAAAGATAACCCATGTTAACCCCCATCTATTTGGAATAGACGGTAGTCGTGAAGTAAGTGCATCAGGAGTAACTTACCTGACTGTGAGAGGGATGGAAAAACAATCCTTAGCAGGCATGGCTTTGGCAGGTGCATTTGGTGATATGCAGTATTATGATAGATTTTTAGGTATTAACCAGATGATACTTGAAGAAGGACTAAAAGCTAATACTGTAGAAGTCTACCAGGACCTTAAAATCGCATCAAAAAATGAAGAACCACTGTACAAATCCCTGGCCTACACATTTAACCCTGTTCTGCCCGGCCTTACAGGGGATTTAGAAGGCTCTATGGCATTTTTAGAAAAAATGGGTGTTTCTTATGGGATTAAATTCTCAGATTTAGGTCCGGAAGAGCGAGATATCTTGAAAGATGAGTTGGTAAAATTAAATCCCCAAATTTTCAGTGATGTTTTTAGTGATGCCCGGCAACCACAATCTATCCGAAATATTGAAGATTATTCACGCATTCTGGATGCATGTGGTAAGAACAAGAAATATGGGCTGGGCCTGGGGATTTGCCTTGGTGAAAAAAATAATGCTCTGGAAGTAGCTCTTGACTTACAGCGTAAATATAGAGAAACTCTAGTTAAAGGATTACAATGGATCAAAAGAGAAGGCTCCACTGTTTTAGAGCATATACAATACATTTATGCTGAGGAAAAAGCTCGTAAAAGTGTTATGGGTACAATTTCAAGTATATCTTTATCCTTAGGATTATTGGAAGCAGATATCCCTCTTTTAGCAATATCAAGAATGGATAATCAGGTGAAAATCTCCAGTAGGACCATTCCAGAAATGGTGGAAGCAGGTGTTGATCTAGGTCAAGCCTTAAAAGACGCTTCCAGTAGCTTTGGAGGTACTGGTGGAGGTCACGACATAGCCGCGGGTGCTATGATACCTTATAAAGAAATGGATAATTTTTTGACATTAGTAGATGAAATAGTAGGCACTCAACTAGAGTAAATTATCTAATTATTTTTTTATTTTTATAATTCCAATACTAAATATTAATTAATCAAATTTACTAAAATAACTTTAACTGAATTGATTTTAATTTAATTAATATAAGAATTTTAATAATTAATAAAAGGGATTAAAATGCAGCTTACCCATGAAGAAGAAAAAATGTATCAGGGAGAGTATGGAGAAACCATTAGAAAAAGCATGGAAATTCTAGTGGCTCTGGGAGACATATACGAAGCCGAAGAATTAGTAGATATAACTTCAGCTCAAGTTTCAGGAGTTTCCTACAAGACTATTGGAGACGCAGGTCTGGAATATTTAGAAGATTTGGCCAAGGACCCCCAAGCCAAGACAAAAGTACCATCCACTCTAAATCCTGCAGGGGTTGATCTAGACATATGGGAAGAATTAGGGTTCTCTACAGAGTTCACCGAGCATCAAAAGCGCATTGTGGGTGCTTATGGAAAAATGGATGTAATGACCACCTGTACATGCACACCATATCTTATTGGAAATGTTCCATTACAAGGTTCTCATATTGCATGGTCAGAATCTTCTGCTGTAGCGTATGGAAATTCAGTTTTAGGTGCTAGAACAAATCGTGAAGGAGGCCCTGGTGCTTTAGCTGCTGCAATTTGTGGAAAAACTCCCTGTTATGGTTTTCACCTCAAAGAAAACCGAACCGCAAATATCTTAATAGAAGTAGAGTGTGATTTGCAGGGAGCAGATTATGGTGCACTAGGATATCTGGTAGGTCAAGAAGTGGGAGACGGTGTTCCATACTTTAAAATGAAAAATAGGCCACTTTCAGATAATCTAAAAAGTTTAGGGGCTGCACTTGCCTCTTCAGGAGCCGTAGCACTTTACCATGTGGAAAAAGTAACACCAGAATATCAAAATGCTCAGATTGAAGATGTTAAGGATAAAATAACCGTGACTAAAAATGATATTAAACAAATACGTGAAAACTTATCCACCAGTAGTGAAAAAGCAGATTTAATCTGTTTAGGATGTCCTCATGCTTCTTTAGAAGAGATTCGAAATATTGCAGAATCATTACAAGGCAAAAAATTAAAAAATGAATTATGGCTCTGTACTTCGATTAATATGAAAGCTGCTGCTGAGAGAATGGGTTACAAAAAGATGATTGAAAAAGCAGGTGGAAAATTAGTATGTGACACTTGTATGGTGGTTGCTCCCATAGAAGAACTTGGTTTTGAAGTTATTGGAGTGGATTCTGCAAAAGCTGCAAATTATGTGCCTAGTATGTGCGGTTTAGAAGTAGTTTTCGATGATTTTAAAAATTTAATTGTAGAAAAATAATTTTTTTACTGTAAAACATCAATCTTTACTTTCAATCTCACCCCGCCCTGACGAATTTATAAATTTATCTAGATCTTGAAAAATGAGGATAATACTACTTATTTCTCTATTTTTAGAGTAAATTTAATGTTAATAAGGATGATGCTTTTCCTGGTTGCTCTGAGTTTTATTAAAATAAGATTTTTTCTATTATTATTTCTATGAAAATTGAATAATTATGCCGTATAACACCACTTTTATATGAATCATTTTAAATATACAATCTCATGGAAAAGTACATCAGCCACCCCCTCATCCAACCAAATAAGGTAGAAGCTCGGCTTTACCAGCAGTTATTAGCTGCAGATGTTTTAAAAAAGGGCAACACTATGATTGTGGCACCTACTGCATTGGGTAAAACTATAGTGGCTGCTTTGGTTGGAGCTGACCGATTGTATAGATACAAAGGATCAAAAATAGTCATAGTAGCTCCCAGCAAACCATTAGTAATTCAACATGAAGAAAGTTTCAGGGAATTTCTAACTTTAACATCCACCACACTCACTGGAGCCATTAAAGGAGAAGAAAGACTTAAGCGGTGGGAAGATTCTCAGATAATTTGTGCCACGCCTCAAACTATTGAATCTGATTTAATTAAAGGGATTTATGATTTTAAGGATGTTTCACTACTGGTTTTTGATGAATGTCATAGGGGAGTAGGATCTTATTCTTATGTTTATTTAGCATCTCGTTATCTTCAGGAATCTCAAGACCCTCTTATTCTAGGGTTAACAGCTTCCCCCGGCTCAGATAAAGAAAAAATAAAATGTGTTTGTGAAAATCTATTTATCCAAGAAGTTATTATTAAAAGTGAGGATGATCCCGATGTTTCACCTTATTTTAATCCTATTGAAATTGAATGGGTTAGTGTAGAACTAGGAGAAGATTTAAAGAGAATAAAAGACCATTTGAACAAGGCATTGAAACATCGCTTGAAGATGCTTAAAAATATGGATATACTCCCCACCATCTCTGTCAGTAAAAAAGATTTACTACAGGCACGTTCTAAAGTTCAAAATAGAATCGCTCGTAGCACTAATCCTCCTAAAGAATGTTACAAAGCTATTTCTATTATCGCTGCTTCTATCAATGTCCAACATGCACTTGAACTTCTGGAAACACAGGGAATAAATACATTACAACAGTATTTTCTTCGATTAAAGAAAAAAAACACTAAAGCCGCCAAGGGATTGATAATGGATGCAGATTTTGCACCAGCCATGATTTTAACTCGTAAAGCGTATCAAATGGGAGTGGAACATCCTAAATTAGATAAATTGATAAAGATTCTCAATAATGAAATGGAGAAAGAAAGTAGTAAAATTATTGTTTTTACACAATTTAGAGATACTCTAGAAAATATATACCAGAGGTGTCAGAAAGAAAATATAAATGCTGTAAAATTTTTCGGGCAGGGAAAAAGGAATGGAGAAAAAGGCCTTACCCAGAAACAGCAGAAAGATATTATTAAAGGGTTTCGTATGGGTAATTATGACGTCCTTTTATCAACAAGTGTAGCTGAAGAAGGTATTGATATTCCCGCCGTGGACCTGGTTGTGCTCTATGAACCAGTTCCCTCAGAAATAAGAATGATTCAACGACGTGGTCGTACTGGAAGAAAGCAAAGTGGGAGAATGATGGTTCTAATTGCCAAAGGTACCCGGGATGAAGGATACTATTGGTCCAGCGTGCATAAAGAAAGACGGATGAAAGAAGAACTTGGAAAATCATCCCCACTAAAAAATTTGGAAATAAAACCCATAAATTTAGATAATATTAAATCAAGGGCTCCAGTGAAAGAAAATACAAGTGTATTAGAAGAGGAGATAATAAATGAGAAAGAATTTTCTTCTTCTGAAGACAAACCAGTGGTATATGCCGATTCTAGAGAAGTTAATTCTAGAGTTTTAAGGGAACTTACCCAACTCGGAGTAGAAGTGGTTGTTAAGCCTTTAGCTGTGGCAGATTATCAGGTGAGTGATGATGTGGCTTTGGAGCGAAAAACTGCTTCGGATTTTGTAAGTTCCATTGCAGATAAAAGGCTGCATAAACAAGTTAAAGAGATGGTAGAAGAATTTAACAAGCCACTCATGATATTAGAGGGAGATAATTTATATTCTGGTTTTATGAATCCTAATGCAATACGAGGTGCCCTGGCATCTGTAGCTGTAGATTTTAGGATCCCCATACTACCAACCAGATCACCAGAAGACACCGCAGCTATGATTCGGAGAATCGCAATTAGAGAACAGACACATAATAAGCCAGAAATTCAGGTGCGGACTGAAAAAAAACCTTTGACCTTATGGGAGCAGCAGTTATTTATTGTGGAATCACTACCTAATGTTGGACCGGTTAATGCCCGTAAACTTTTAGAAGAATTTGGTTCTGTTAAAGAAATCATAAATGCATCTCAAGAAGACTTACAAAGAGTAGATGGTATTGGTAAAAAGATTGCTCGAAATATCAATAAGGTAGTGGAAATTGGTTTTAAAAAAATCAAAAAAGAAAAGGATCAAAAACTTATAGATTGAACTTAAAATTTAGATCAAGTAGATATAGATTTACTATATTTTTTATTGTATAATTTAGCCAAGAGTATATTAAATCAATGATTCTTACATTTATTTATCAAAGATGTGGCAGCTCATTCAATATCATAAGGTGATAATGTGCGGATTTTAATGGATGATAGAGGAAAGAAATACATACTTGACGAAGGTCAGGATTTTCATAATGATTTAGGTATCATAAAAAAAGAAGAACTAGAAAACTGTGTACCAGGTGACATTTTAAAAACCCATAAAGAGCATGAAGTTAAAGTTATCCAGGCTAATGTGAATGATTTCATAGAGTTAATGGAACGTAAGTGTTCTATTTTACTTCCCAAAGATATAGGAATAGTTATAGCATATACGGGTCTTGGATGTGGAGACAAAGTTGTAGATGCTGGTACCGGAGCGGGAGCCATAGCTCTCCATTTTGCCAATGTAGTTGGTAAGGAAGGTGAAGTCCACAGTTATGAAATTCGAGAAGATTTTACCAAAATTGCCCAGAAAAATGTGAAGCAATTTGGTTTCGATAATATAACTATAAAAAATCAGGATATTAAAGAAGGTATAGATGAAGAAGAAGTTGATCTCATATTTCTAGACCTCCCTAAACCATATGAAATGATGGAAAGCGTTTTTGATGCTTTGAAAAGTGGTGGATGGTTAGCTGTTTATGCCCCTTATATTGAACAGGTTCAGATTTTAAATAGGATAGCAAAAAAAATAGGATTTAATGAGATAAATACAATAGAATGCATACTACGTGAAATGGAAGTTAAATCAAAAGGTACCAGGCCAAAAACTCGTATGGTGGGCCATACCGGTTATTTAAGTTTTGCTCGGAAATTATAATAATAAATTTTTAATGTTGTTTTATATCATGAAATCGTGATATAATTAATTGTTTCTAGGAACAAGAACACATTATTTATTTGTTAATATGAATTTTTTTTTATCACTAGTCTAATTAAGTTTGAAATTAGCAAAAATATTATAGTCCACAAATTCAATATAAATTAGATTAAAGTTTACATAATTTTATGTATTTCTGGGAGGTTCAAGATGTCCTTTTCTCTTAAAAACGTTATTTCTATTAAAGATTTTAGTAAAAAAGATATAAATTATATTTTAAAAGAAGCAGAAGGGATGGAACCCATTGCCAGATCACAAAAAACATCTCAAGTCATGACAGGTCGAATACTTGGAATGATGTTTTATGAACCATCCACCCGAACCAGGCTTTCCTTTGAAACTGCAATGAAAAGAATGAGTGGTGGAGTAATAGGATTTGCTGAAACAGGTGCGAGTTCTGTAACTAAAGGAGAAAATTTAGCTGATACTGCGAGAATGGTTGCTGAATATGCTGATGCTCTGGTTATAAGACACAACTTGGAAGGAGCAGCTAGATATGTATCAGATATTGTAAATGTCCCTGTGATAAATGCTGGAGACGGTGCAGGGCAGCACCCAACCCAAACATTGTTGGATCTTTATACTATGCGCCGGATTTTTGGAAAAATAGATGGTTTGAAAGTGGCATTAATAGGTGATTTAAAATATGGTAGAACAGTTCACTCCCTTTCTTATGCTTTAGGTATGTTTGGAGTGAAAATGAGTTTTGTTTCACCTCCAGAGCTACGCATGCCTCCAGAAATTCTTCATGATTTAAAACAAAACAAAGTAGTTGCTCAGGAAACCAATAATTTACAGGATGTTCTAGACGAAGTAGATATATTGTATGTTACCAGAATACAAAAAGAACGATTCCCTGATCCTGAAGAGTACTCACGAATTAAAGGTGCCTATCAAATAGATGCTTCACTTATTAAAGGTAAAGACTTAATTGTAATGCACCCATTACCACGTGTTGATGAAGTATCTCCTGATTTAGATGATACTCCCTATGGTAAATATTTTGAACAGGCATTTTATGGTGTTCCAGTTAGGATGGCTCTTTTAAATAGTTTATTAAGTTCTTTTTAAAGTCAATTTTAATTAATTAATTTTTTAATTTTTCAAATAAAAGATAAGGAATATGTATTTCACATTCCCCAAATAGCATCCTCTAAAACATCAGTATCACACTGTAAGTCAATTATATTAGTTCTACCTTTAGCTCTTCCTCTGGAAACAGTGTTAGTGGAAATCAAACCCAGCATCTCCAGTTCATTAATAAAATCAAAAATTCGCCTATAGGAAACAGTATCTCCTTTAGAAATGTCTTTATATACTTCATAGAGACGTCCGGAAGTTATTTCTTCCTTACGTTTGGTTAAATATAAAATAGATTCTAGGACTCTTTGTTGCTGAGAAGGTAGTGTCATTATAATATCTGTTATTTTATTATGTTCAATGTAATCTTTAGCCTCTCTAACATAATCACCCTGAACAAGATCGGAATCTTTTTCATCTGCAAGTTCACCAGAAGTCCTGAGAAGATCTAATGCATACCTAGCATCTCCTTCTTCTTTAGCAGCTAATGCTGCACAGAGTGGAATTACATCATTTTCTAATACTTTTTCGTTAAATGATAATTTTGAACGTTCTTCTAAAATATCAACCAATTGTTGAGCACCATATGGTGGAAAAACTATTTCCCTATCACGTAAACTGCTTCTGACTCGAGGTTTTATGAATTTCTTAAAGTCTACATAGTTACTAATAGAAAGAATAGATACATTATCAGTACGAGTAAGAGTGTAAAGCAGACCATCACCATCATTTCTTAGAAGAATATCAATTTCATCCAAAACTACTAACAATATAAGATCATTACCAAAAGCATTTTTTTTAAATAAGTTTCTAAAAGTGTTAATGACTTCTGCTTTAGTCCACCCACGGTAAGGAACATCACGCCCCATCTGTTGGCACAGTCGTGCGATGACCTGATACTCAGTCGTATAATCAGTGCAACGAATATATTCCGTTTTAATATTAATATTTTGATCTTTAGATGCTTCTTTAAGTTGTTTCATGGCAAATTTAGCAACAGCTGTTTTACCAGTACCTGTTTTACCGTAGATAGTAATATCTGGAGGTGTAACCCCACTTAAAGCTTCAATCCAATATTTTGCTATTGATTTTATCTGATCTTCCCTATGAGGAAGTTTATCAGGTAAAAATCTGTGATCTAAATATTGTTTATCTTTAAAAACTGTTTTTTTATCCCCTAACTCATCAAATATGTTCATAAGATCACGCATCAAATTTTTTTATCTTGACAAACAAAGTCAGTACCCCCGTCCTGACAAATAGTAGGTTACCATCACCAAATTTCAAAAAGTGTAATTTATCCCCCTGAACATCATTTTAAATGATATGTTAAATCACTGATACTTCAAAAAACCCTGTTTACTTATGATTAATAATGAATTAACTTAAAAAATCAATATAGTTCAGGAATGGGTGGTAAGTTTCAAGTGTAAATAATGTTATAGTAACTATCAAATAAAACTTTTTATTATTTTTTTACTTAAAATTATGTGTCAGTGAGACATTGACTTCAAGTGTATATATAATTTCACCAGTTGCAAAAAAGTAAGGGACATACATTTCAAGTGTAACATTAATGATACTGTGAAAATTATGTAAGAGAGACCATCAGTTCAAGTGTAAAAAAAAATCCTTTTTGAAAGTTTGAAGAGAGAGACCATCAGTTCAAGTGTAAAAAAAAAATGTATATAGAGTTTTTTTAAGACATGTATTTCAACTGTAAAATAATTTAAGAAATTATTATACATTCAAAAAATATTTTTTTTGAAATAATAAGATTAAATAAGTATTTTTTTAAAAAAATAAAGCTTTTTAAAGATTTTTTACACTTGAAATGTATGTCTTGATTTCGCATTACTTATTATTTTTTTACACTTGAAATACATCTCTCTCTTTCAATTTTCCTATAATAAAAACATAGTTACACTGGAAGTACACCTCTCTCCTTGAAGATACCATCATTTAAATTTTTTTACACTGGAAGTATACCTCTCACTTTCATAGAAACTAATAAAATATGAATAGTTTTTATTAAAAATTAAATGTAAAAAATTGAATTTTACACTTGAAACATATCTCTCAGGTAATTTATCTATGGTAAGAAAAAATATTTACACTTGAAATACTCCTCTCCCTTAAACAGCAGGATTTATTTAGGAGATAATGAAAAAGAAAAAAAAGATTTAATAATTCTTTAAACGTACATACTATCTGAATGGAATTCGTCTTTTTCTACTTCGCCAAATTTATGCTGTATTTTCCACAGACCTTGTAATTTAGCTCTAAATACTCTTTTTACAGTTGATATGAGCCTGTCCTTATTCATTCCATCTTCATATATCTCTTCACTAACAACAAAACTTTGTAAAATATTATCTGGGTGCTGTAGTTGGAAATCCACTAGGAAATTATTCAATGTGAATCTGAATTCCCAAATAAATTCTTCCCTTTCATCATATGATATTTTTTGCATTGCATTCAAATGTTCGGGGCTTACATTTGTAGCACATCCAATAACAACCATATCTACTTTTCCCTTTGGTTGAATTATGTCTATAACATGTCCTTCAGGGTAGTTAACCATAAAGTGAAAGTTTGCAGTATCGTCTGGAACTCTTTGACGGAAATATCCTTCGTCCGCCATCCATTTTTGTATGTTGTCTTCGATTTTAGTCATTGCTCACCAATCCCCTAATAAATTATAAATGATTATCTGATTTTATTTCTATTTAAAATACATATCATTAATATTAATAGCTTTCTAATAAACTTGCATGGAAATTTTAATATTATTGATGATTTTTTCAGCCGTTGCTTTAGATGTTGTTTTTGGCGAATTGCCTTCAGCCTTGCATCCTGTAGTCTGGATGGGAAATATAATTAATCTATTCAAAACTCACTTAATCAAAATAAATCATAAAATATCTGGTTTCATCTTAACTTTAATAATATCTCTTATATTTGTGCTTTCAACTTTATTGATACTTAATTTAACTAAAAACCATATAATTTTAACATTTACTATTTCCACTATCTTACTATCATCTACTTTTTCAATAAAATTTTTAATTAAATCTTCACAGAAAATCGAGGATGAACTTCAAATTGATTTGGATAAGACTCGTAAATCTGTTTCATATTTAGTCAGCAGAGATACATCAAATCTTACTTCTGAACAACTTATATCTGCCACTATAGAAAGTTTATCTGAGAATATAACTGATTCTGTAGCATCCCCATTATTTTTCGCATTTTTATTCGGACTTCCAGGTGCCATGTTTTATCGAGTTATAAATACACTGGATGCTATGGTGGGCTATAAAACTAAAGAATTGATGGTTATTGGATGGTTCCCAGCAAATATAGATGATCTTTTGAATTATATACCTGCCCGTATCACGGGCTTAATAGTGGTATTGTCTGCTTTTTTGCTGAAAATGAACTGGAGAAATAGTTACCGTATAATGTTGAGAGACGCCAGGAAACCTCCAAGCCCTAATTCCGGTTACTCAATGGCAGCTGTAGCTGGTGCTCTGGATATAAAACTTGAAAAAATTAATGTTTATACAATTGGCGATAATATAAACGATTTAAATATAGAAACAATCAATAATGCCATTAAACTCACTAAAACTACAATTTCACTGTATTTGATTATTTTAAGCTTGATAATCTTCATTATTTTTCAGGCAATGCACATGGTATCGTTTTAGGAGACCACCACTTCCAGTGTAAAAAAATCCTGAAATTAAATTTATATAATGATCGTGTTTATAATTTACTTTAATATTTGAAAATAAACTGTCAGATCTTATTGAATAACATGTAATATTTTTTCATAAAAATAATGATTAATATGAACTTAGCAATTATTTCACTTACAGAATCTGGAAAAACCCTGGCTGAAAATCTTAAAATAATGTTGCTTGAAGATTCAACTATATTTAAAGTGGATACTTTTCATAAAAACATAAAATCAACTTTAAATAATATTTTTTCAGAATATGATGCTATAATTGGTATCATGGCCACAGGGATAATGGTTAGAAATTTAGCTGATCTATTAAAGACTAAAACTACAGATCCGGCAGTAATAGTGATGGATGAAAAAGGAAATAATATCATTAGTTTACTATCTGGACATTTAGGTGGTGCTAATCAATTATCCTATAAAATTAGTGATTTTTTAAATTCAAACCCTGTAATAACCACTGCAACAGATGTTAATGGATTAATAGGAATTGATGAATTGGCCAGAAAATATTACTGGAAAATAAAGAATCCAAATCAAATCCGTTTTTTCAACAGAGAAATTCTCCATGGGGAAAAAATAAAATTAATGAGTAAAAACAATATAAAATACTTATTAAATGAACCCTATTTTGAGAAAACTTATGAAATATTAGATTTAGATGATAAATCAAATGTAAATCATGATGGAATTGAAGCAATAGTAACTAATGCTGAGTCCAGACTTTTTTTGAAGCCTTATAAATTAGTAGTAGGTATAGGAAGCCGCAAGAATATATCTCATAATCTGGTCCTCAGTGCTCTTAAAAAAACATTTTATTTATTAGATATATCTATTGATAGAATTGATGCACTGGCCACGGCTGAAATTAAATCTAAGGAAGAAGGAATTTTAAAAACAGCTGTTCAACTAAAAAAACCTTTGCATATAATTAAAATCGCAGATATAAAAAATTTTAACTCAAATCAATGTTCCTTTTCGGATTTTGTAGATAAAAATTTTGGAGTTCCTGGAATCTGTGAGCCTAGTGCGCTTATTGCAGCTGGTGATAACTCTAAGTTAATTTTTAAGAAAACTGCTTATAATGGTGTTACTATAGCAGTTGCTATTGCTCAATAGTGTGTTTATTTAAAAAGGCTTGCATTATTCTATTATATTTATCCTAAAAATAATTTATCAATACAATAATTTTGTAACCAAAACCTATTTAAATCAAGTTATATAAAGCACATTGGATATAACACTTAATCTGATATATTTTTCTAGGATTTATATTTGGAGGAATTATTATGAGTAATGAAGCATTTGATCGCGTTTCTGCAATTTTAAAACACATAATGGAAGATACCAGTGTCCCGCGTAATATAAGAAGGGCTGCTGAAGAATCAAACGACATATTGAATAAAGAAGATGAAGATTCTACTGTAAGGGCCAGTACTGTTATTTCTAAGCTGGATGAAATCAGTAATGATCCAAACATTCCTATACATGCACGAACATTAATTTGGGAAATTTTAAGTGAATTAGAGTCCATTAGGAACTAATTTAAATTAATTTTAAACTTTTCCCATCAAAAATTTTATAAAATCCTAATTTTCATTAATTATAACTTCTTTTTATTAAAATTAAAATTAAAATTAATTTTATATTATTTTTTAAAATAAACCTTATTTATTTAACATATGGGTAATAAATTGAGTTTTAGCACTTTCTTCTATAAATTCAGCTAGTGCTGCTGCATCAGAAATATTGCTGCCGATACTCACTATCCCATGATTTTTTAAGACAACGATATCATTATCTAATAATGATTTAGCTGTATTATCTGCTAATTCTTTGCTTCCAGGCTTTGAATATCTAACTTCATTTAAATACTGATTTTTTATCTTACCAAAACCTTCTAATCTTTTTATTTTTTTATTAGAAAATGAAAATCCGGTGGCATAAGGTGAATGGGTATGTACAATCCCTTTTACGTCTTCTCTTTTTTTATAAATTTCTAAATGTAAAAATAATTCTGAAGAAGGATTACCACTGGACAATAAATTTCCATCTAAATCTACTAAAACAATATTCTCCTGACTGACATTTAAAAGGGAAGTTTCCGTGGGAGTGATGGCAATAACATCTAGTTCTTTATCTTTAAACCTTGCGCTAACATTACCCGCTTTACCTGAAACTAATTTTCTATTAAAAACATAATGCGAAGCATTTACCACTTTTTCCACCAGATTTTTCATTTAAATCCTCCCAAGATAATATTCAGTCATGATTTGATTAACATAATTTATTCTAGTTATATTTATAATAAAAAAAGATATTAATAAAATTAATTGAATTTTAATAGTTTAAAATTACCTCGATTTAAAACTGGAACTTCTCCACATGTAGGAATAATGTTATAAATCTTCTGGAACTCTGTTTGAGATTGGAATGTTCCTGAATTTATCATATGAACTCCTTTATATTTTTTATAGGAATTGATATGCACGTGTCCTGTGTGAAAAATGTCTGGAATTTCATCTATAACTAAATGATCCTCTAATTCGGATGCTAGAGGGGTTCTTTCACCATAAATAGGTGCAATATGTCTTTTTTCTAATAGTTCTCTCATTATCAGATCAGATTCTTCGTGAGATAATCCTTTGACAGTCATTGCCAAATCATCAAAGCTTCTTCCGTGATATATTAAAGTTTTAATCCCATCTAAACTTACTATAGATGGGTTGCTGACGAATTCAACATTTTTCAATTGATATAATGATTTTGCATATTCTTCGGGAACTGCGGGTTGTGGTTCAGCTACTCTAGAAGCATCGTGGTTTCCAGGAGCGATTATGATTTTTATATCCTCTCTTATTTCACCAAATAATCTGGCAGCTTCATCGTATTGTTTGGTAATATCTTTTATGGTCAGTTCTTTTTCTTGATGAGGATAAACTCCTATTCCATCTACAATATCCCCTGCAACAATTAAATATTTTACATCTTCTGCTATTTTCACCTGCTCAGGGGTTCCGAAGTTTCCATTTATCCAGTTGATAAATTTGTTGAAGGCTTCTTCCTGGAAAGTGCAGCTGCCAATGTGGACGTCAGAAATAAATACTGTTGAAAAATTCATGGGCTTTTCTTCTATTCTTGGAACTCCGGGGTGTATCAGTTCAGAAGCAATTACAAAGTTACCTTTTCGACTTCCAATTATTCCCAATATTTCATCTCTCACAATCATCTCTGATTTTTCAAAGAGTTTATGGTTGTCATTATGTATTAATACACTGATTTCACCAGTATCATCTTCAATTTCGAGTATTTTATGGTTATTTTTAGTTGTCCTGAGATCTTTAACCATTCCAATAATTTTTACAACATCTTTAGATTGGAAAATATCAGCAATATTTGAATAATCTTTTAATTCTCTTCTTTTAACCAGAATATCTTTTATTCTATGATATCTATTATTGAAGTAGGAAATCATATCTTTGATATCCCCACAAGTGTAAGACTTCTTACTGGTATCTTGTATTATTTCAAAATTGAATTCTACTTCTTTAATTGGTTTTGTTTTTGCTTGTATTTCCGAGGGTATTTCACTCACAATCTCATCAATTTTATTAGATATTTCTTCTGAAATTGAATTATTATCAATTAATTCTTGCTTTAACCGTAAATTATTTTCTATTTTATCTATTGCTTCATTTTCCATGGATTGAGTATCTATATCTTGTGAAAAATACTCTTTTTTTTCATTAGATGAAATTTCTATGTTATTCTTTTCCAAAAAAGTATCCAGCATCTCTGTACTTACAATTATTAAATCCCTGGTTTTTTTACCCTGGCTAATTATATCTGCTATCAATGCAGAAGATACTGCAACCGGATCATCTAATAAATTAATTTTATCAAAAGCGTTATCATTAATTAATATCTCAGCATCGGCAAACTTTGACAAGATTTTGTGATTCATAATAATCTATCTATAATTTTTTTATTAAACTAACAAATTTAACATCATTGTTTGAGAATTAAGCACTTAATATTTATAAATTTTAATTTCTCATACTTTCATTTGCTTAATTTTATTTATAATTACTCAGATATAACCATAACTTTATGTCTCATGAAAAATAACTGAACTGTTAAGAGATTGATGTAAGGCTTAAAAAATATTATAGGTCTAATAAACATAATCATCTATAATAATTTAAATCATAAACTTCTGTGAATTAATAAAATTTAAATTATATATTATTTAAAATCTAAAGAACTCAATAAAATTTTTATAAAAAATTACTAATACCCATCATAAAATTAAAAGGTGGTCTCTTGTCAAGAATTATTAAATTTATACTTTTCCTGGCGTTTTTCCTCGTTTTTTTTGAAGCAGGATTAATAGCCTCTTATACTATAGTAACATCTGAAGCCCCAGACGTTGAAAAATTGATTGATATGCAAATTGATCGTATATCTGCACTTTTAGCTATTGGTGAAGGTGTGAATGATGTGTTGATAGGATCTCCCGAGTCACTTAATGTAACCAATATGGATCTTGTCGCCGAGTCTTTGAAAAATAAATCAAAATTAAATGGAGTAGATGTGCAGTCTATAAATGTTACCACTTATGGGGATACATCTGAAGAAGTTATAAGTCTAAATATAACTGCTAAAGGCTACAAAGAAACACAATCTGGTGGTAATAAAAGTGGCGGACAGATAGTTATAACTCCAACTGAAAACTATATCATCACAGCATCTGCTTCAGGTAAAAGTAAAAATAATGGTGTAGAAATCGATGTGAATACAATTAAAATTGTTTCAGTAGGCAGACTCTATACTAATAGTACAAGATATACTTAATTCAATTAGATTTAACTATTAACTTTAAAGTGGAAGGTATTTCATGATTAACATTGTGGGCATTGGCCCTTCTAGAAAAGACATTACTATTAGGGCTTTAGAAGCTATAAATGATTCTGAAGTAGTGATTGGCTATAAACTGTACATTGATGCTATTGAAGATTTACTTAAAGGAAAAGAAATAATTAAAAAAGGCATGGGTGATGAGATCGCTAGGGCAGAACTCGCCATTGAGAAACACTTAGAAGGAAAAAATGTAGCTTTAATAAGCTCTGGAGATCCTGGAGTTTTTGGAATGGCCAATGTTTTTTTCCAATTGGTTGCCAAATACAGCGATATTCAGGTAAATGTTGTGCCTGGTGTAACTGCAGCTAATTATGGTGCATCTCTTTTAGGAGCCCCACTTCATGATTTTGCGGTCATAAGTTTGAGCGATATCTTAACTCCTTTATCTGAAATTAAGCGCAAGATCAAACATGCCGCATTAGCAGATATGGTAATAGCACTTTATAATCCTATTTCTAAAACACGAAAGGAACCTTTTAGAGAAGCATACAAGATCCTTTTAGAGAATATAAACCATTCTACTCCAGTAGGCTTAGTCCGTAGTAGTTCTAAGCCTCCAGAAATTACAGTAACGTCATTAGATGAATTGAGTGAAGATCAAATTGACATGTCCACAGTATTAATTATAGGAAATTCCATGACTTATGTGGAAGAAGGTTATATGATTACCCCCAGGGGGTATGTAGTCAGATACCCTATCCATTCAATGGCTCGGGAGTTCTATGAGGATTTCTTTAAAGATAAAACAGTTAAAGGATGCAATGAATCATGTGAATTCTATCCCTGCCACGCACATCCTCAAAACTGCACATTCTGTTACTGCCCATTTTATCCCTGTGGTGATGCTTCAACTGGGGGGCATTGGATACGTGATAAAGGAGTCTGGAGTTGTCAGAACTGTGAATGGATTCATCGTAATGACACAGTTGACTGTATATTGTCTAAATTGCCCGAAATCGCTGAAGATGTTGATGATCTGAAAAAACACAAGAAAAAATTACTTAAACTTAGAAGAGAATGCATAAATAAGACTAATCAAAAGTAATCATTAACAAATATTCTTTTTTATCATTTAATCCAGGCACTTACCACAAAATAACATCTTTGAGGATGTACATAATACTCTTTAATGGCTTCTGGAGATGTATTTTTAGGTGCACTAACAACATATGTACAAATTGATTTTTCAGCATTTTTAACAGATTTAATGTGTAAATAAAGCAAAGTTTGATTCTTGCTATTCATTAAACTACTAATTTTATCATTTAATTTTACAGCAGCACCATTAAATTTATTTTCCTCATTAATTTTGCTATCTACATTATCTAAAATCCAGGATTCTTCATTATTTCCCTGATTTGGTTCCATAATTAAATAATAATCTCTTGAATTAAGGTCTTTTAAGCTCACTTTGAAATTTTTACAAGTCCACATGTAATTTTTTAACTCGAGGGCAGAGGCATGTTCGCGATGGCTGCAAATTTCTTGATGATTTTTTGAGTTATTATCCAGGTTAACTTGAAGTATGCAGTTCATATATTGAAAATCACATGTAACTGTACGGTTAACTAAGACTATTTCCTGTGAATTAGGAGGAATAGTATTATTTTTTATTGAAATAGGCTGAATATTCTTGTTTAAAGGATAAATCACTATATTTGATTCAATGTATTCGGGGAAGATGTTTTCCTGCACCATATATTTTTTTAAAGCAATAATTTTTTTCAAAGACAGCACCCCACTGACTTTTACCTCATCGTCTGCTATTTCTGCTAAGCCAGGGGATACAATACTAAAATCATTAGATTCTTCCCAGTTAACTGGAGTTCCCGGAGTTTTTATCAGAATATCTGTAGTATCTATAACTATTTTTTCAAACCCTGAGCGAAAAACATGGTCCTGCATATTACTACTAGTTATATCCATTAAATCAGCACTACCTCCAATAATGACCAGAATTATTATTAAAGAAAAAAGTAAATCAGTGGAAAATAGAAGACCTCTGGAATCCTTTTTAAGATTAATAAAAATATTTTTCATTGAAATCCTCTTAAATGATTAATCTTTAATTTTATTAAGAATACCATATTTTGACTGATGGCCATTTTCAAGAAACAAAACGTATTCACTCTCATTTTCTTGGAAATAATTAATCAATTTGCCTGGATAATTTGTTTCTCCAAAAATAACGTGATCAATACAGCAGGATGCATTATTAATAGAGTTTAAATTTGATGAATTAAGGGGAGGGGGTAGAATGAATGTTTCGATTCCATAGTGAGAACAGCTCCCTTTCCCTTCCAACCTACACAAATAACAAGATCCATCATTACTTTCATGGAAAAATCCATTATCCAAGCAATTTTTCAAATTATTTAGATTTCCATGGGTGCTGTATGGTTCGTAGGGACATTTTTTTATAATAAGTGGAGATGTAGCATTTTGATAATAAATAGAACTATTTAATCCTTTATTTTTTAGATAATTTGCTAGAATATCACCATAGTTGATAGTATGCCCTTTAGAAGTAATAGTTCCATAATTTTTACATTTAATAAATGGTAACGGATCGTTAAGACCCTGAATTGAGATTAATTGTGAGAAGTTTTCATGGTGAATTACGTGACCTTGTGTTATCCACAAACTGCTGTTTACTTCAATATAGAATGGATCGTCAGAATACGATTGAATTGATTTAACCACATATGATGTGTTAAATTTATCATAATTTTTTGTAAAATTATGGGTCTTATATTCTAACTCTGCTTTGATGATTTGTGAGCTATTATTAATTGTTTTATTATTTTCTATTACTTCTAGGGATTTATTTTCTATTATTTGACGTGTAAAGATAGGAATATTTCTTTTAATGTCTTTAAATGTGTATGAAATTGAATCTGATTCAATGGACTGGTAATTAATTATATTTTCTTCGTGAAATAGATCCAATAAACTTATACAGATAAATATTACTGGAATCATTATTAAAAAAGTCGTAGCGCCAATAATGTAACCTTTCTGATCCATGATAACCACCTTAATTAATACCTAAAAATATAATAATAATACTATCATATAAGTATTACTATAACTATTTTTAATAATAAATATATATGGGGGTAATTAAGATTTTAATTAATTTTTAAATGGATAATATACTAAATTTTAGAAAAATAAATTATTATTAACTTAATATTAATATTAAAATACTTTAAATTCAAATAATTAGTGATTAAAGAATTATAATAGAATTTTTTTAAGGGAGATGGTAATAATACCAAAGGGTTTAATTACCATGAATTCAAAGATAAAATGAGTATTTAGAGATAAATATTTCTAGGAGTTCCTTGGAATTTATAAACATAATTAATGAATTATTAATTATTTTGACAGATTTTTTAGCAATGACTTTATAAATAAAATGTATTTATCTAATTGAATTTGGAGGATTAATATGTCAGACACTGTAAGAGCATGGCGTCATATTCCACAACGTTACAATCTCATAGGTTCTAAATGTGCACAGTGTGGTAAAGTTTTCTTTCCCAGCCGCATAATTTGCCCTGAATGCAGAAGAAAGGGCCAACTAGAAGATATAAAACTAAGTGGAAAAGGAAAAATATACACTTACTCCGTTATTAACACACCCACTGATGAATTTAAGGAAATAGCTCCTTATGTAGTGGCCATCGTTGAATTAGAAGAAGGAGCAAAAGTAACCACTCAGGTAGTGGATTGCAGCCCTGAAGATGTCCAAATTGGCGATGATGTGGAAATGGTATTTAGAAGAATCAGAGAACAAGGTGACGATGGAGTGATATCCTATGGATTCAAGTTTAAACTCAAAAAATAAAATTGGCGTACTATTAGTAGGACATGGAAGCAGATTACCCTATGGTGAAGAAGTAATTAATCAAATTGCTGAAATATACCGGCAAAAAGCGGATTATCCAATTATGGTAGGTTTTATGAATATGAATAAACCATCCATACCTAAGGCCATTAATGAACTATCCAAAAATGGAGTAGAAAAAATTATCGTAACTCCTGTATTCCTGGCTCATGGAGTCCACACTAAACAGGATATACCCCATATACTTGGCCTGGATAATGGTTCAGAACACGGGCATGGCCATGATCATAGTCACCATGATGAAGAAGATGAAGAAATCCAATTTGATGGAGAAATCATATACACCGAGCCATTAGGTGCAGATTCCAGGCTGGTGGAAATAATTAAAGACAGGGTAAATACTGCCCTGAACTAAATTCTTTTTCATTAAAAATTATAAATCTTTTTTTCCATTTGATAGTTAATTTTCATTTATTTTTAATTATACTCATTAAAAACGCATTTTTTTAAATTTAAGAATCAAAAATTATATTTTAAATAAACAATAAACTAATCGTAATGTTTAAAAAACTTTTAGTTTCTGATTTTGGCGAAAAAAAGCTAATTAATAGGATAATAGAGAAAACCAATCTTTTTCAAAAAGATTATTTTAAAACTCATCCTCAGATTAAAGAAAGCTTAGGAGATGACGCGGCACTAATAGATTTGGGTACCAGTTATTTAGCAGCCACCTCCGATATGTTGATGGAGGATACTCATTTCCCACATCAAATGACTGCTGGACAAAGAGGATGGAAGACTGTGACGGTTAATGTCAGCGACCTGGCGGCTATGGGTGCCCAGCCCAAGGGTATAATAATTTCTATGGGCCTTCCGGTGGATATGGAACTCGAGTTTTTCGATGATCTAATCAATGGTATACTGGAGGCCTGTCAGTACTATCATATTCCACTCATTGGAGGCGATACCAATGAATCTCCTCAACTTGTTTTAAGTGGAAATGCAATGGGTGAAGTTAGTAAAAAAACAGTATTGATGAAATCAGGAGCGGAACCCGGAGATTTAATTTTGGTAACGGGGGCCCTTGGAATGGCAGCAGCAGGATTTGAGATCCTATTATCTGATTTCTCGGATAAAAAAATTGAAACTGAAATTGGACATGAAACTATAAACAAAGTAATAAACTATGCCTTAAATCCTCGTGCTAGGTTAAAAGAAGGGATATCTGTAGCCGAAGCAGGGATTTTAAAAGTTGCTACAGATATAACTGATGGCCTAGCTAGTGAACTATGGGAATTAATGCAGGCAGCAAATGAGCCTATAGGTATGAGAATATATGAAGATAAGATCCCTATACCTCCTGAAGTAGTAACTGTAGGACAATATTTCAATAAAAAACCCCTTGAAATGGCATTATATTATGGTGAAGACTTTGAACTACTTCTGATATCAAAAAAAGAGGCATTAAAAGAACTTGAAAAAATAACTGAATTTTATGTGGTAGGTGAAGTAACTAGTGGTGAGGTTATGGAGATAATAGATAAACAAGGAAAAACAAATATTTTACCACCAGGAGGCTACCAGCACCTGGGGGGTCGCAATGAAAAAGGAAGCAATTCTTTATGAAAAAAGTAATGGAAAAACCCACTGCAATGTATGTCGGCGTAACTGCCTTATTCTACCAAAAAATAGGGGATTTTGCTTAACTCGAGAAAATCAAGATGGAAAATTATATTCTTTAATTTATGCATCAGTATCTTCTTCTGCAGTAGATCCTATTGAAAAGAAACCTTTATTTCATTTTCATCCCAGCACTTTAGTTTATTCACTGGGCACAGTAGGATGTAATTTAACTTGTAAGTACTGCCAAAATTGGAGCATATCTCAAGCTCAAATCGATAATCATTCCACACAAGAAATACTGCCCGAGGAGTCAGTAAATCTTGCTAAAAAATATAACTGTAAATCAATAGCCTGGACATATAATGAACCAACAATGTGGTTGGAATATACAATTGACTCTGCAAAATTGGCTCATAAAAATAATATTAAGACTGTTTACGTTACCAATGGATATATGAGTGAAGAAGCTTTGGAAAATATTGGGCCTCATTTAGATGCAGCTAATGTGGATTTAAAGGGCATGTCCGATGGATTTTATCAGCAGTTATGCAATGCCCACCTGCAACCTGTTCTGGAAAACATATTATGGATGCGTGAGAAAGGAATACATTTAGAAATCACAAATTTAATTATTCCAGGATATAATGATTCTGAAGAAAATCTAAAGGATTTAATACGCTTTGTAGCCGAGGAAGTAGGGATTGATGTTCCAATGCACTTCACAAGATTCTTCCCTTATTATAAAATGCAAAATGTGTCTCCTACCCCTATTGAAACACTAAATAAAGCAAGGCAAATGGCTTTAGATGCAGGTCTGCGTTATGTTTATGTTGGAAATGCACCGGGATTAGATGGTGAAAATACTTACTGTTATGGCTGTGGAAAATTACTAATTCCTCGAGACGGTTATGGGATAGGTAAGATTCAAATCGATAAAAACAAGAAATGTCCTGATTGTGGGGCTGAAATTGATATTGAAATTTAATTCCCTATACTCCCCATAAATAAGAAAGAGGTTTATTCAGATAAACTAACTCTTTCAAATTTGTCTTTTTTATTGAGCTCTTTGGTGGCATCAACCCCTACTTTGGTTGTTGTCCCGTCAGGTAGGGCGGAGGGGTCAAGGGATGATCCTCTAGCTTTAGGAATAATCATTATATCATCATCACCTTTTACCCTGCTTGCAATAGCATACTCTAAATCTTCTGGATTGAAGAGATCAATATCTTCATCAACCACTACGACATGTTTTAGAGAAGGATGTGCGGCCAGAGCAGCCATCATAACATTTTTACCATCACCTTGAGTCTGTTTTTTGATGGATACTGCGGCATGGAGCCAGCAACAACCACCCTCAGTTAAAACAACATTTTGCACGGTGGGTACTGTATTTTGGACAGCTTGATATATTCTGGGTTCTTGAGGAAGACCCTGTAATAGTCGATGTTCAAATCCGGCAGGGAGAATGGCATGATACATAGCATCTTCTTTTAGATGCATCTTTTCCAACTGAATCACAGGTTCCTGGCGGACAACGTCATAAGTATCAGTTAAATCAACAAAAGGCCCCTCACTGGCTCGTTCGTTAGCTAATATTTTTCCTTCTAAAATTATTTCCGATTCTGGAACTTCTAAATCGACAGTTTCACATTTAATTAGTTTCATGTTCCCTTCATGGAAATTATTAGCTACTTCCATTTCATTAGCGGTAATTGGAATAGATGTAGTTGTAGCCAGTAATGTGGCGGGATTCATTCCAATAGCTATCGCTATATCCAAGTCCTTTCCTTGAGCTTCAGCCATCTGATGATACGTGTAAAGGTGGCGAGGAACAATCCTTACAGTAAGTTGATCCTCACTAAGAACTAACATCCGGTGTATTGATGCGTTAGGGGTTCCATCTTCTGGATTTTTTGCAATGATCACTCCTGAAGTTATGTATGATCCACCATCTCTCTGGTAGTGGGTAAGTACTGGTAATTTTGATAGATCTGCCTGCGAGGTATTATAATTTTTGGAAATATTTTCAATATTTTTAATGGGATGCGGCTTATTCATACCTTCAATAATTTTGTGAGTAATATTTGGCACGTCTGTTTTTAATGCTGTCGCGATTTTGGCTCGGGTATTGCAGATTCCGGAAATTACAGGAATATTAGATTCAGCGATATTTTCTAAGATAACGGTTTCTTTGGGATACTTTCTGAAAATTTTAGCCGCTTCAAATGTTGTTGAAACTTCTTTATCAATTCTAATAACTCCAAACTCATCTTCTATAATTTTTAAAAATTCTTTCATGTAATTACCCCTTTAGAATTAGGCACGGGTTTTCATTTAATATCTGCAGATTTGCTTTTTAATCTTTTAACACGATTTTCTATGGTTTTATTAGATATTCCTAACATTTCAGCGGCTAAAACTGCTGCATTACCCCCATTAGCCACACCAACTGTTCCTACAGGTACACCTGGGGGCATGTTTACCATTGATAACAATGCATCCATACCTCCCATGCGCATGGGGCATGGAACTCCAATTACCGGCTTTTCACTTAAAGCTACTACTGCTCCAGTAACATGAGCAGAAAGACCACTAATTGCAATGAATAGTTTTACATCTCTCATCCGGGCCATGTATTTTTCAAAACGATCTGGATATCGTATTGGAGATATAACATTCATATCATAGGATATTCCCATCCTTTCCAGGAACATGGTTGTTTTTTTAGCAATTTTCATATCTGAATAACTGCCAGGTATAACTGCTATTAATGGGGAATCATCACTTTCTTGAGATGAAGATGAGAATATATCATCATCAAGTTTTGGAAACTCAATTTTTTCAGGGGCATAAAAATTACCCTCAATATTGTTTAATAATTGATATTCGTCTCTTTGAACTTTATCATAGAATCCTTGTCTGAGGGCTGAAACTTTTTTTCTAACCTCTTCGTCATGAATAGCAATAATTTGAGCAGCCAGCAGTGCTCCATTTTCTCCCCTATCTATTCCTACTGTTGCCACAGGGGCGGGGAAAGGCATTTGTGAAGAGGCAAAGAGAGCATCTAATCCTCCTATCTTTACATCTACTGGAACACCTACTACTGGGCGATGTGTATTAGCAGCAATCATTCCTGGCAGGTGTGCAGATAGGCCTGCAATTCCTATAAATACTTTCACTCCTCTTTTTGTGGATTCAAGCACAATTTGCTTCACTTTTTCATGAGTACGGTGAGCAGAAGCTACTCTAATATCATAAGCTATTTCAAGCTGTTCAAAAATTTCTATAGCTTTCTCTGCGATTTTATAATCCGAGGCACTTCCCAGTAATATCATCACTTTTGGTTGCATAACAATTATCCACCTATTTGAAAATTACAATATTCTAGCTCCATGGCATTGACTTGGATATTAGTTTCGGTTATTAAACTTTCAATCATTGAATGTATTTATATTGCAACACCTTATTTAAGTAAGTGGAATTAAGATGAATAAGAAGAATAAGTTATGTGCAGTATTAAACTAACTGTATCTACTATTACTTTCAATAATAAAATTTATTTAATGATTTATTTACAGGGGATAATTGGAAACATTAATTTAAGTTAAGGATTAAAAATCCATTAAAATTCTAATTATCAAATTCAAGCTTTTCATGGTTGAGGTGCAAAATTTGTCTTGTTTAATTTTAATAATAGTATTTTTGCTAATGGCTGCAAAAAATAATGGTAAATCTGGAATACTAGTTTCAGTTGTTATTCCAGCTTACAATGAGGAAAATACAGTTGCTAATGTGGTTAAAATAGCAATGTCTTCTAAGTATGTTCATGAAGTACTGGTGGTAGACGATGGTTCTACAGATAATACTTATGAAGTGGCTAAAGTGGCGGGTGCCAGCATAATCAGGCATACTAATAATCATGGAAAAGGTGCAGCATTAAAAACTGGATTTAAGCATTCTAAAGGGGATATTATTGCTTTTATAGATGCGGATTTAAAGGATTTATCCACTAAACAAGTTGAAAACATCATTCGACCAATTATAGAAGGAAAAGCAGATATAACCAAAACTAAATTTAAAAGAGAAGCAGGAAGAGTCACGGAATTAACCGCAAAACCATTATTAGACTTTTTCTTTCCTGAAATAAAATTTGACCAACCTTTGAGCGGACAATTCGCTGCTAAAAGAACTGCTCTTACTAAAATACGATTTGAAGAAGATTATGGTGTTGATGTGGGTATAGTTCTGGATGCTGATGTTTTAGGTCTAAATATTAGAGAAGTTGATATTGGAGAAATCCAACACCAAATGTCCACGCTATCTGATTTAAATTTAGTGGCAAATGAAGTTGTACGTACTATTGTAGATCGCGCAATTGAGTATGGTCGAGTAACTATGATGGATTCTATGGGAAAATCTATTAGGATGGGTATTTTAGGTTTATCTCTAGCATCTCTTGGAGTTTTTGGAGTATTTTTTATAAGATTTGTCCCATCAACCCTCTGGATAATCGTATCTATTATTGGGATGATAATGGCTGTTTATTATATATTAAAGTTAATAAAGCGCTCTTATCATGTTTTATTACGTCAAGAAGGACGTATTCAGTCTGTAAAATCCTTTACTTATATGCACTTTCCGATTTTAGTTTCAGGGCTTATATTGATTGCCATGCTTTCTACGCTTTTAGGAGCAGTCCATGTTGATGAGGGAAAAATATCAATAGAACCCAATTCGGGGAATCTTATTATTTGGAAAAGCAATACCGAAAATCGAACATTTGATGTAAGGGGGCCTTATGAAGTGGACAGTGCTTTAGAAAATGAAAATACATTGATACGTATATCTAAAGAGGCTTTAGATACTCTAGGCTTACAATATGGTGATAAAGTATATATTCATTCTGAGAGCTATACTTTAAATGAAACACGTCCCGGCGAAACTAACATACTACGAATTCCGCTAGATGCTAGAAAAAGTCTTGATATAAGTATTGGTGAAGTAATACAAGATAGTAATCTTCGAAAAATATTCAATGGAATATATGCTCAGAAAAACTTAGCTTTGCTGGAAAATATAACCAATGTCACGATTTTAAATGGATACTCTATTCAAAATGATGTTGAAAAATCATATATGGTTGATATTTTTTTAGATAAAAAGAAAGTATCTACAACTAATGGGATATTCAAAAAAGGAGCTTACAGCATATATGTGGATGGGGAAAAAGTCAAAACCATTCAAATAGGGGATAAGGTAATTAAAGATGATTATTATATTTATTGGGAAAATCACATCATTAAAATACAGATAGGAAATGAATCCACTTCAGATATGAGATTCATTCCTGCGGAAGAAGGTCGATTTTTAAGCATAAGATTTGAAGAGTAGATTTAATTTAATAAAAATAAAAAAATAATTAATAGTATACTTTAACGGCTTCATCCACATCATCATACAATCCTAAAGCAGCTAAAGCCCCTATTTTACCTTGGGAACCAGTAACTTCTATTAATTCTACCCCCACTTTTCGAGCAATTTCTTCAGCTTCTTCAACACTTATCATGGATTTTTTCGCTCTTTCAGCATACGCTTTCAGTTCTGGAGGAATTTTAAGTCCGTCAAGTACGGCTATGGATGTTTTTTCAGATAAAGTATTTTCTTTTAAAATTTTGCGAGCTTTTTCCACTATTTTATCTCTCTCACCAGGGTTAATAGCAAATGTAAGGGCTATTGAAACGCAGTTTTGAGTTTTATGGGGGTTGTGTGGGTAGAGTTGGACTATCAAATGGTCTAAATATTGGAACCCCTGTTTTGCTAGTTCCATCCCCATATTATGGGCCATGGTCCAGGTGGCTCCTTCGTCTTTTGTATCAGTGTCGTCCACACCCAGAACTAACTTTTCCATTTTTGGAGTAACTACGGCAGCTTTTCCAAGCTTTGAACCACCACCTACATCATATAGTTCTACTCTTTTAACACCCTGCGCCATTCCTCTACACATGGCCGCTCCCACTCCAGCACCTGCCAAACCAGCATGCACTACTTTAACCTCGTCATTTTCCACAGAAACTTCTTCAATTCCCGCGGCATTTATACTCGCTTTAAGTTCTAAGGGAATTTTACCCACTTTAGTTAAGAACACGTGTTTGTTACCATCTCTATATGATTTCAAAATCAATTCGCTGGTTCGCTGGTATTGATGAACTATCCAGTGAGACCCAGATAAGCAAGGATGATATTCTACAATTTCCACCAGATCACCGTCTACCATTGTTAATACTTTTTGATAGGGGGCGATCCATGGATCGTCGAATTTTTCTTTTAAGTCTTTAGGAGTTAGAATTTCCATGGTGATCCCTTAATTTTGAATTTATTAAATATTAATTTCTTTTATTAGTTTATTCTAATAATTAATTTAACTGTTAGAAATAAATCTATATTTTATAAAATTTTGATTTTCAAGTGTAACATATCCATACACAAACATTAGGTATTGGAGATCATTATTTAATTTTGAGTGCTAAAGCAGTAAAATCAGGTAATTTCAAGGTTGAATCATCTATTAAAACATCAACTTAGAAAAATAATATTTTTTTCTTTTATTTTTTAATTCTAATAATTAATTAATCGTGGGATATTACCCCTTTTAGAATATATGAAATCAATATATGACTAATGTATTATATCTAATATGAAGGAAAATTACATGGTCATAGATCAAATATTATCACGAACTTTAAATTTTACAACTTTAATTAATTAAAAAGTGATTTATCATGAAATGCGCATCTTGCACAGAAAAAAGCTGTCGATTTGATAAAGATTGTACTAATATCAAAGAAAAAGTAAGAAATAGTTATACTAATGATGAAATAGGTCTAATGAAAGCTGCAGGGGAAGTTGAAGCCAGATATTATATGCAGAAAACTCGCATCGAAGAGATCATCATTTTCTCTAAAAAAATGAATTATAAAAAATTGGGGCTGGCTTTTTGCGTAGGCTTGGAAAGAGAAACCTATAAAATTAATAAAATCCTTGAAAAACATTTTAAAGTTTATTCTGTCTGTTGCAAGGTCTGTGGCATAGATAAAGATGAATATGATATTGATAAAATCCAGAGAGGTTCTTGGGAATCATTGTGCAATCCATTAGCTCAAGCCGAAATATTAAACAAAAAAGATACAGATATTAATATTGCTATTGGGATTTGTTTAGGTCATGATATGTTATTTTCAAAACATTCTCGTGCTCCCGTGACTACTTTAATTGTAAAAGATAGGGTATTGGCCCATAATCCTGCAGGGGCAATTTATTCTAAATATTATATGAATAAAATCTTGAATTCTGATTTATAAATTTATTATTCAGTTTTCATCCATATAGTTTCACTTGAAATTGATGTCAGTAATTGAAAATAAATATTACAATTTGAAAAACAAATAAATAATTTTCAATTTATTACTATTAAATTATATTTTTGTTCAAAAATTAGCAATAAAATGCGGGTCTAAACAGCAAATTTTCAGAATATTTGTTATAAAAATTAAAAAAATTCAAATTCAGTTAATAAAATTTCAAAAATTATCTAAATAATAAAATATTAAAATAAGAAAACTTATTTTAATCGATTGTACATTTTAACAGCAGCTTCTACTGCACGTTTACCGTAATCTACTCTTTGATGAGCTTCTATACGGGTCATGCCGGGGCCAGATATTCCTAAAGCTACTGGTTTGTCGTAATCTAATGCTAAATCGGCGATTTTACGTGAGGCGTGTTGTACCACAATCTGGTCATGGTCTGTTGCACCTTCGATTACAGCTCCTAATGTGATAACTGCATCTATGTCATCTTGTTTCAGTAGTTTCTTAATAGCCAGGGGCATATCAAAAACTCCGGGAACAGTAATTACTTCTGTTATCTCTGAATCTAAAAACTTAGCATGTTCTTTTGCTATTTCCAGCATCATATGGGTTATATCATAATTAAATTCAGCCACGACGGCCCCTATTCTCACATTAACCATTATTTGCCTCCAATAAGTTATATAATTATCATATTAATTAATTATTCGCTGAGTTTAGATAAATTATAATATCAGAACATAAGCTACGGTACTTACAACCATAATGAATATTAATAAAAGGGCTATTGCTTGTGCTTTTTCCATGTTTTACACTCCAAATGTTTTTGCGATATCTTCCACGGTTTCTACTAATGCTTGAATATCTTCAGAAGTATTATAGTAATGTATTGATGCACGCACAGTTCCTCCTAACTCATGTACACCCATATGTTTCATGGAAGGGATGGCGCAGTGGTGACCACTTCTTACACATATTTTTCTGACCTCATCAAGTATTTTAGCCACATCGTGAGGATGTATATTATTTATGTTGAAGGATACGATACCATAAATATTTTGGGGATCACCATAACAGGTTACATTTTCCACATTAGAAAGCCCCTGATAAAGTTCTTTTGTTAGTTTCAAACCATGCTTTTCTACTTTTTTCAAACCAATATTCTGTATATAATCAACAGACGCCCCTAAACCAATATAACCTGCAATATTACTGGTACCTCCTTCAAAACGTGCAGGAATACTTTCTAACTGGTAATTATTTTCATCAACATCAAGTACAGTTCCCCCACCTAAATCACTAACTTCTAATTTTTCCGCGTCTTCATATTTACAATAAAGAAATCCTGTTCCTACAGGTCCTAATGTTCCTTTGTGTCCTGGAAATGCAATAAAATTGGCCTTCATTTTCTTCACATTAGTTTCCATATGACCAACGGATTGAGCGGCATCAATCATATACAAGGATTCATTTTCTTCCGCAATCTTTCCTATTTCATAAATATCCTGTAATGATCCAAAAGCATTAGATACATGGGTAATTGTTATTAAACGTGTAGTATCATCTATAGATTCTACTAATTGTTCGGGATTTATAATGCCATTTTTATCTGCCTTTATAACTTTTACATTTACTCCTTTTTCCTTAAGCCTTAACCAGGGTAAGAAATTAGAGTGATGTTCTATATTGGGAACTAATATGGAGTCTCCTTTTTCCCAATTTAGGCCATGGGCCACTATATTTATGGCTTCGGTAGTGTTTTTTGTAAATATTATTTCTTCTGGTGGAGCATTAACAAAACCGGCTACTTTTTGCCGTGCTTCCTGCATTTTCTGGGTGGTTTTTATAGCCAGAGAATATGCACCTCTACCAGTATTAGTATTGTAATTGTAAAAATAATCACACATAGCATCTACGACTGGTTGGGGGGTAGGCCCAGTACTCGCAGCATCTAGATAAATGACTTCTTCCAGTATAGGTATGTCTGATCTTACATCTGCACTTTCCATTGTACTTCTCCTAATGTTTGAGGGAATGATTTTAATTATTAATAATATTTATATGATTTTCATTTGCTTCTTTTTGTATATTTTTTTATAATATCTATGGGAATTTGATCACTTTATAGAAATCAACTTATATTTAAACCCCTTTATATAATTAACAATTGTTATTTATTTTACTTTAAAAAAATTAATTGATTAAATACATCTTATTTTTGAATATATTCCAACACTATAATTAGGGCATTTAATCAATTATATGCTCCCTTTGTTTTGGATACGCTATATTGGGTCGTTTATTAACGAAAGAATTTTCTAAATCTTCATTTATTTTTATTGCCATGTCTAGGGGAATTCCCATAGCCATGTAGTCAGCTGGGAACCATGAATTTCCAGTGGGATCAACTGGCCCAACAAATACCATTCCTTTAGGAGTATTTTCAGCCATTCTAGCGGGATATGTTACAAGAGTAGCACAAGCTGGCCCCATGGGCATACTGATGACATTAAATGGATTAATGCTTCTAAAATGTATAAGGCTGCTTAAATTCCGGATAGATTCCCCATTACCAAAACAAACAAAAGACTTTATATCTGAATCAGCGGATAGGTCAGAAACTTTACTTATTACTAAGTATTTACCTGGGGTGTTAATTTCACCAAGATATTCTTTCCACTTTTCAAAAATTTCAGGACTTGCTTTTAGATATTCGGCTTCACCTTTTCTGAATTTATCATGTCCCGTTGACACAAAGTATTTAATGTATTTATTAGGTTCAACAAACCCAAGCCAACTCATTGCCCCTAAACAACATCCCTTCAAAGAATCTTTTCCTATATAAAGAGCAGGAATATTATCATCTAATGCTGCCATTAATATCCCTTTAGCCACACAAGTATCAATAGAACACATGGGAACTGCCCCTGCAGGGATTTCATCAGCACCATATACTGTTAATGGATTCACATTTAAATTCCCGGCACGAATAAGGCTTTCCTCAATATTTTTCATTTTATTTTTTGAGATTTTACCACCTGCTATATTATGTTCAGATAATGGAAATTCGGACTATGATTAAAATTTTTAATTATTCCATATTAATAATTGCGGAATCGGCTAGAATAATAATAAAAAATAAGGATTTATAAAATTTGAGAATTTTTAAAAAAACAAAAAATAGAAACAAAAAATAAGTAATTAAAGAAGAGATTAAGACTCTTCTAATACTCTTCGAACTTCAGCAGCCATTTCCATGGTCGAAGCGTCACCACCAAGGTCTTTAGTCACTACTTTTCCTTCTGAAAGTACTTTTACAATAGCTTTTTCCATTCTTCTAGCTTCTTCAGATTCATCTAAGTAATCCAACATTAAAACCGCAGATAGCATCATGGCTGCAGGATTTGCAGTTCCTTTACCTGCATGGCTTGGTGCAGAACCATGCACGGGCTCAAATAATCCTTGTTTATCTCCTATATTGGCAGAAGGTATAAGGCCTAATCCTCCTACAAGTCCTGCTCCTTCATCAGATAATATATCTCCAAAGAGATTTGTGGTAACTACCACATCGAACATTTCCGGCTTGGTGATGAAATACATGGCAGTAGCGTCTACATAGAAATCATTAGATTCTAGTTCTGGAAATTCCTCAGATACTTTATAAAATGATTCTTTGAATACTCCGTCGGTTTTTTTAAGAACGTTAGCTTTATGAACTGCAGTCACTGTTTTACGGCCTGTTTTTTTGGCATATTCAAATCCAAAACGAGATATGCGTTCGGAAGCTTTTTTCGTGATGACTCGGGTGGCGGTTGCACCTTCTTCGGTTTCATTTTCCAGTCCAATGTACATACCCTCTGTATTTTCCCTTACAATAACAAAGTCCAGGTTATCAAATATGCTCTTGGTCCCAGGATATGATTTCACAGGACGTAAGTTAACATAAAGATCTAGTTCCTGTCTTAATTTAACAATCACGTCTGCAGCTGATTCTCCTGCTGCTCCAAATAGACAGGCTTGGGAATTTTTAACAATATCAATTGTTTCTTGGGGTAAGGGTACACCACTTACTTCAGCGTATTCATCCCCTGCTTCGGCAAATTCATAATCAAAATCCACGTTGACTGCTTCTAAAACGTGGAGCGTAGCTTCCATAACTTCTTTTCCTATTCCATCTCCAGGAATAACAGATATTTTATACATATTAACACCTATAATTTAATAAAATTTTTGAAATTTAATTTCATTTGTTTATTCCATTTCTCTTACATAAGAGATTAAACCGCCCTTATTAAGAATTTCAAGCATAAATTCAGGGAGTTTTTTGAATTCGAATTCTTCGCCAGTTTCTAATTTGCGTATTACTCCTTTTTCCATATCCACTTCGATTTCATCTCCTGTTTCTAAATGATTTGATATTCCAGGAGCTTCTAAAAGAGGAATTCCTACATTTATGGAGTTACGATAGAATATACGGGCAAATGATTCTGCTATAACTGCAGAAATTCCAGCTCCCTGTAATGCTAATGGTGCGTGTTCTCTAGAGGATCCACAACCAAAGTTCTTTCCACCGACAATAAAATCTCCATCATCAACTTTTTGGTGAAATTCAGGATCTAATCCTTCCATTACATGCTGAGCCAGGTCTTCAGGATCTCTCATAACCAGGTATCGGCCGGGGATGATTATGTCCGTGTCAATGTCATCTCCAAATTTCCATACATTTCCTTTCATTTTAAGCACCTTTATTTCCCTTTTGTAAATTTCATATTAAATCTAATAACCTCTTGGATCGGTGATTTTTCCTGTAATTGCAGAAGCAGCAGCTACTGCGGCTGAAGAAAGGTACACCTCAGCATCAGGACTGCCCTGTCTACCTCGGAAGTTCCGGTTAGATGTGGATAAACTCACTTCCCCCGGCCCAAGCAGCCCTACATGCCCTCCAAGGCAAGGCCCGCAGCAGGGATTACATACTAATGCTCCAGCATCTACAAATGTGTTCATTAACCCTTCATTCAGTGCTTTACTGTACACTTCTCGAGAAGCAGGTATAACTAACATTCTAACTCCTTTTGCAACTTGTTTTCCTTTTAATATGCGTGCAGCGGTTCTTAAATCACTAATCCGTCCGTTGGTACAGGACCCCAGGAAAATTTGGTCTATTTCAATACCATCCACTTCGCTAACGGGTTTAACATTATCTACATTGTGGGGACAAGCTATTTGAGGTTCTAAATCATTGACATTTATTTCAACTGTTTCAAGGGATGCAGCATCCATATCTGTTTTCATAGTGTGGTACTGTTTGGTTGAATGATTAGCAACGTATTTCAGGGTTTTAGCATCGGGCTCTACCAGTCCAGTTTTCCCACCCATTTCAATGGCCATGTTACAGAGCACCATTCGATCAGATATAGTTAAATTGGATACAGTTTCTCCTGCAAATTCGCATGCTTTGTAAGTAGCTCCATCTGCCCCTACCTGACCGATTATATTAAGCACTAAATCTTTTGCATATACATGGGCTCCTAACTTCCCTTCAATTTCGAATCGAATTGTTTCAGGTACTTTAAACCATAATTGTCCGGTGGAAAATACCATGGCCATATCTGTTGATCCAATTCCAGTGGAAAATGCCCCTAAAGCTCCATGGGTACAGGTATGTGAATCAGTTCCTACTACTACTTCTCCTGGAACAATGTGCCCTTTTTCAGGCAGCACTTGGTGACAAACACCTTCTTGAACATCGTAAAAATTAGTTATTTTCTGTTCTTCTACAAAATTTCTCATAATTAGGTGATTATTTGCAGCATCAATGGAATCTGCAGGTACTTGATGGTCAAAAATCACCACTACTTTTTCTGGATCCCAAACATTTTTGGTTCCTATCTTTTCAAAAGACTCTACCGATAGTGGTCCGGTGAGGTCGTGGGTCATGGCCACGTCAATATTGGCCATAACTATTTTTCCAGCTTCAGACTCTTTTTTACCAGCAGCTTTAGCTAGTATTTTTTCTGCCATGGTCATAGACATGTTAAATCCTCCTTATTTTCTTTTTAGCTTTTAGAGCTATTTTTTATTTTATTATTTTAACAATTCTGGATTATTATAAAAGTGTAAATCAAATAAAAAAACGTTAAATTTGCCATAAGGCTTTATAAACACTTACAAAATTAGAAAATAGTTTCCCAACTGCAAAATTCCAGCAATATCCATTGAAATGGAATTCAAAGTCATAAGATGGGTGTTTTTAGTTATCATTGTGAAAAATTTTTATTAAATATAGTTTTTATTAAATCTTTGTTTATTAATTCTTATTAACCCTATATAAATAAATGCTTTGAAATTGCTGTGCACTGGTTTATTGATGCACGGATCTGTTCATTTTAAAAAAATTTATATATTAGTATTATAATTTTTAATTATATTAATACAATATTACTTAGTGAATATAATGATATTACGGAATTTGAAAATTAGTTCTCAAAGGCTCTCACATATAGTATATTATATGGTGAATAATATCATTATACAGAGATAGTGAGGGAGTTTAAATGAATGAGGAAATAATGCAGGAATATCAGAAGGTAAAGGATAAAATTTCTGAAGAGGAATTCCTGGAAAAAATGAATGAAATGAAGAAAGATTATGAAGATGTAAGCTTCATGAATGATATTGATATAGCTCGAATGATTGTAGGGCAACATGTTACTGAAAAAAACACTCCGTTGTCTCAGAAAAAGGAGCACAGCATGGATAAGATTTCCAAAATGGAAGAAGGTGCTGATAAACTTAAGATTATTGGAAGAGTAATGAGAATTTCTAATCCAAAAAAATTCACCAGCCGCAAGGGCAAAGATGGTAAAGTAGCGAATTTAGTTTTGGCTGATGAAACAGAGGAAGTTCGAATTGTTTTTTGGACTGAAAATATTAAATTACTCAAAAAAATCAAAGAAGGGGATGTAATAGAGATTGATGGGGGCGATGTTAAAGAGGGATATAGGGGACGTAAAGAAATACATCTAAAACCTCGATCAACTATCGAAGTACTGGATGAAGATACCGATAATGCTTTTCCAGATTATAAAGAAGAAATAACTCCTATTGGTTCTATTGAAGAAGATCAGGAAGTAAATATAATAGCCCGTATCGTAAGGGTTCCACGGATAAGGACATTTGATAAAGACGGTAAAGACGGCAAAGTAGCTTCTTTAGAAATTAAAGATGAAACCGGTCAAGTTTCTTATACTTTATGGAATCGAGATACAGAATTAATAGCGGACCTTGATTTAAATGAAGGAGATGCAATAAAAGTACTTGGTGCACAAAGTAAATTGAGAAACGGTGAAATTTCACTTACCCATCCATTTGTTGGAAGAATAATCAAAGGAGATTATGATGTCCCGGATATTGAAGAAAAGGTTTTTAAAATTGGAGATGCCCATGAAGAAAAAGATGTAACTGTCATGGGGCTGGTGACAAAAGTTCAGGATGCCATAACATTTGAACGATCTGATGGAAGTTCTGGTTCAGTAAGATCAATTGAAATCGCTGATGATACTGGTTCTATCCGTGTTACTCTATGGAATGATGATACTACTCTTGAAATAAACAAGGGAGACATCGTTAAAATTCTTGGAGGAAACATTGAATTCGACGAATATGCTGCCAGCGGGTACCGGATTAACACAACCTGGAATACTCGTATCATGATTAATCCCGAATCAGATGGAAATTTATTAGAAGTGCTTCAAGAATATAAAAAACACCTTGAGCCTGTTAAAATAGGCACAATTAGTGACATGGAAGACGAAGGGGAAGAAATAGATGTTGTAGGTCGTGTAGTATCCATAAATGATCCTCGGGAATTCCAGAGAGAAGATGGCACTGTTGGGCTGGTGCGTTCGGCCGATTTAGCAGATGAAAGTGGGGTTGTAAGAATCTCTTTGTGGGATGAAAAAGCACATACTAATATCCAAATTGGAGAACCAGTACGTATAGAAAATGCACGCACTAAATTAGGATTATACAGTGTTGATTTGAGTGTAGGAAAAACTTCACGGATAATGGATCCTAACGAAGAAGATATGAAAGATCTTCCAAGCTTTGAAGAGTTAGAAGAAATGATTTTCACCACCAAAAAGATTGATGAGTTGGAAGAAGACGATCGTAATGTACGTATCATTGGTAGGATAATTGATATATACGATCCTAATGAATTCCAGAGAGATGATGGAAGCAGGGGATTGGTGCGCTCTTTAGAATTGGGAGATGATACCGGGGCTATGAGGGCTTCTCTATGGGATGAAAAAGCTGAAATACCTTTAAATATAGGTGATGCGATACGTATTGAAAATCCCCGGGTAACTTTCCGTAATGATAATTTAGAATTAAGTGTAGGTCGAAATACTCAACTTGGTCCAGCAAAAGATAAAGATTTAGATGCTTTACCTACATTTAAAGAATTAGAAGATATGATATTCCAATCCCGTAAAATTGAGGAATTAGATGAAGATGATAGAAATATAAAAGTTTCTGGAGATCTTACAGATGCTTTTGGCGGCCGAATTTTATCTTACAGATGCCCTAATTGTAATAATAGATTAGAATCCATTGAAGAAGAATATATATGTGATTTCTGCGGTGAAACAGCTGAAGAACCTCGTTATTTATTAATGTTACCTGCTAGATTAGCTGATGATACTGGAGAAATAAGAGTTACTTTCTTTGGAAAGCAAGCTGAACAATTATTGGGTATGACTACTCCTGAAGTGGCAGACATTATTGCTAAAAGTGCTGATGAGGGCGCTTTAGAAGATAAAGTAGAAGACTTAAATGGAGTACATATTACAGTCATTGGAGATGCTAAATTCGATGAATATAATGAAGAATTAAGATTAAATCCTAAGAAAATCATTGAAGTTGAATTATAATCAGGATATTCTGGATTAACATATTTAACATAAATATAATTAGTTAAAGGGAGATTAAAATGGTGGAACTTGAAGACTTGCCTAATGTTGGAGAAAAAACTGCTCAAAAACTTCGCGATGCTGGTTTCGCAGACATGATGCGGTTGGCCACGGCCACTGCAAAAGAATTATCTGTTAAAGCGGAGATTGGTGAAGGTGTAGCAGAAAAAGTTATTGAAGCTGCCCGGAAGGCTGAACAAATTGATTTTGAAACAGCTTTCGATGTAATGGAGAGACGAAAAGATGTCGGTCGAATCACCACAGGTAGCACAGCTTTGAACGAACTAATTGGTGGGGGAATAGAAACTCAATCTATAACTGAAGTTTTCGGTGAATTTGGATCTGGTAAAAGTCAGTTATCACATGAATTGGCCATAACTGTTCAATTACCTTTTGAAAAAGGAGGATTAGAAGCTGAATGTGTTTTTATTGATACTGAAAATACTTTCCGTCCTGAAAGAATCGAACAGATTGCTAATGGGTTTGAATTAGATATGGAAGAAGTTTTACAGAAAATACATATTGCACGTGCTTTTAATTCCAGTCATCAAATATTAATGGCTGAAAAAGTCAATGAACTCATTCAAGGCGGCCGAAATATTAGGTTGGTAATAGTGGATTCTTTAACCGCTCACTTTAGAGCTGAATATGTGGGAAGAGAAGCCCTTGCTTCTAGACAACAAAAATTGAATCAACATTTACACACTCTGCAAAATATTGCAAATACCTACAATACTGCCGTTTTTGTAACTAATCAGGTTCAGGCCCGTCCAGATGCATTCTTTGGAAGTCCTACAAAAGCTATTGGTGGCCACGTACTGGGACACGCAGCTACTTACAGGGTATGGCTGAAAAAAGGATTGGCTGGTAAAAGAATAGCCCGTTTAGTGGACAGCCCTCATTTACCTGAAGGTGAATCAGTATTTAAGATTACTACAGAGGGTATTGTGGATTAATAAATCATAATACTCTATTTTATTTTTTTTTCATAGGATCATTAAGCATTTTTATATATTAATCACATATCTTATTTTACTTGATTATTAAGGGTCTGAAATGAACTTAAATTCTATTGAAACTGTACTTGCTATTATTTTAATGGTTATATTAGGTTATATTCTGCGCAGAATTAATCTTTTAAAAACAGAAGATGCGCATGCTCTAAATAAAATCGTGGTAAATGTAGCTATCCCTTCTTTGATATTTCTTTCAGTGTATAGTATGAATACTTCTGATTTGCCGGGATTAACATTTATTCCACTTATATGTATTTTAGTGGCATTAATCACAGGATCTATTGCTTATTTATGGACAAGCATGAAAGGCTATTCTCCCCAGAAAAAATGGGGTATCATACTACCCACGGCCATGTTAAATTCTGGATTTATGGGCTATCCATTTTCAATGGGATTATTTGGATCAGAAGGATTATTAAGGGCAGTATTTTATGATATGGGTTCTGTTTTAGTTTTTATTATCTTAGGAATTGTATTGATTTTAATTTTCGGAGGAAAACTCAAAGACATATTGAGAAGATTTTTGATGTTTCCTCCACTATGGGCTATTATTTTAGGGTTAGGATCTAATTATTTGCATTTTCCCCTAGGTTTTGTGGTGGAGGATGTATTGTATTATTTATCTGGGGCAGCTATTCCCTTGATTATGATTTCTCTGGGACTATCTATTGAATTTAGGGGAATAAAAGAAAATTTTCAAGATGCCACATTTGTAAGTATAACAAGATTACTAATTTCTCCTTTAATGGCCCTTGTAGTTGTGTCTATTATTGGGTTAGGAGGCTTAGAAAAAACTGTTACTATCTTAGAATCTGCTATGCCTTCAGCTATGTTATCTATGGTTTTGGCAATTAGTTATGATCTTGATTTTAAAACAACGGCGTCATGCATTTTTTTGTCTACACTACTGAGTATGGTTACATTACCGCTGATATTAGCTTTACTCTGATATACTTTTTTTTAATAAATTCGGTGTTATTGGTTAGATAATCAGAATTTAATTCTATTTATACAATTTTTTTTTAAAAAAATTCCATTTCTCTGTTTTTTTTATTTAATTAATAATTATTTAGATATTTGTTTTATCCCTAATTTTGATAAGTATGTTTAATTTATTCATAATTTTTTTATTAGATTAAGATGCAGAGTAATCTATTTAAACTAATTTGGAGTTATTAGAAATTAAAATTTATTCTAAAGTGATATAATTTATTTATTTGGCTAAAAAACTAGTATTAGTTAGCTATGATTCTAATTTTTGTTTTAATATATATACTTTACTCAAAAATATGGATAGAAACCTTTATTTATTGTTGTGATACACCTAACATCATCTAAATTAATCAAGATTAGATATCTTCAACTTGTACAGGTGATC
This sequence comes from Methanobacterium alcaliphilum, assembly GCF_023227715.1. Classification (NCBI taxonomy): domain Archaea; kingdom Methanobacteriati; phylum Methanobacteriota; class Methanobacteria; order Methanobacteriales; family Methanobacteriaceae; genus Methanobacterium; species Methanobacterium alcaliphilum. Next base: position 100,836 of record NZ_JALKIF010000004.1, on the reverse strand, counting down.
TAATGGCAGAAGAAAAGAAAGAAGAAACCATGGAAGAACCAAAAGTTGGTGTTTACGTATGTCACTGTGGTATAAACATCGGTGGTGTGGTGGATATACCAGCAGTAGCAGAATACGCTAAAACTTTACCAAATGTGGTTCTTGCTAACGAATACAAATACTATTGTTCTGACCCAGGACAAATGGAAATTCAAAAAGACATTAAAGAAAAAGGATTAAACCGAGTAGTAGTAGCTGCTTGTTCTCCTAGACTTCACGAACCGACCTTTAGAAGAGCTGTTTCAGAAGCTGGATTAAATCCATTCTTGTTTGAATTCGCAAACTTAAGAGAACACGACTCATGGGTTCACATGGGTGAACCTGAAGCTGCAACTGAAAAAGCTAAAGATTTAGTTCGAATGGCTGTTGCAAAAGCAAGATTATTAGAACCTCTAGAATCCTCAGTTGTAAGTGTGGATAACAAAGCTATGGTTATTGGTGGTGGAGTAGCCGGTATTCAATCCGCTCTTGACTTAGCTGACATGGGATTCAAAACCTATATGGTGGAAAAACAACCTACCATTGGTGGAAGAATGGGACAACTGGATAAAACCTTCCCAACTCTCGATTGTTCCATGTGTATCCTAGCACCTAAAATGGTGGATGTAGGTAAGCACGAAAACATCGAGCTCATGACTTACTCTGAAGTTAAAGAAGTTCACGGTTACATTGGTAACTTTACAGTTAAAGTAGAGAAAAAACCAAGATACATAGACGAAGAACTATGTGTCGGTTGCGGTTCCTGTGTAGAAGTATGCCCAATTGAAATGCCTAACTACTTCGACGAAGGTATTGGTATGGTAAAAGCTGCATACATTCCATTCCCACAAGCAGTACCACTATGTGCTACAATCGATAAAGATTACTGTATCGAATGTATGCTCTGTGATCAAATCTGTGAAAGAGGAGCAGTTAAACACGACCAAGAACCAGAAGAAATCGAATTGGAATTAGGTACCATTATTGTAGCAACTGGTTACGACCCATACGACCCAACCGAAAAACTCGAGTACGGTTACGGTAGCCACACCAATGTGATTACTGGTATGGAACTGGAAAGACAGATCAATGCATCTGGACCTACTGAAGGTAAAGTAATTAAACCATCAGACGGACAAAAACCAAAAAGTGTGGCATTCATCCACTGTGTTGGTTCCAGAGATGACCAAATTGGTAAACCATACTGTTCCCGTGTGTGCTGTATGTACGCCATGAAAAACGCTCAGTTAATCAAGGACAAAATGCCTGATACTGATGTTGCTCTTTACTACATGGATATCCGTGCATTCGGTAAAGGATTCGAAGAGTTCTACAAACGATCTCAAGAAAAATATGGTATCAAGTTCATCAGAGGACGGCCTGCTGAAGTAATCGAAAATGATGATCTTACCCTTACTGTTAGGGGAGAAGACACTTTACTCGGTAAAGTAACTGAGTTAGATTATGATATGGTTGTTTTAGGCGTAGGACTAGTCCCACCAGAAGGTGCTGAGGAATTAAGACAGACCATAGGTCTATCTAAATCCGCTGACGGATTCTTAATGGAAGCTCACCCTAAGCTAAGGCCTGTTGACACTTTAACTGACGGTGTTTACTTAGCTGGTGTATCTCAAGGACCTAAAGATATTCCTGATGCTGTAGCTCAAGCATCTGGTGCTGCTGCAAGGGCAGCTATCCCTATGGTTAAAGGTGAAGTGGAAATTGAACCTATTATTGCTGTAACTGACATGGATGTCTGCGGTGGATGTGAAGTTTGTATAGAACTATGTCCATATGGTGCAGTAACCATGGAAGAGGAACAAGCACAAGTCAATGTAGCTCTATGTAAAGGATGCGGTACCTGTGTAGGTGCATGCCCATCTGGAGCTATGGATCAGCAGCACTTCAAGACAGACCAAATTATGGCTCAGATTGAAGCTGCAATGAATGAACCATCAAAATAAGTGAGAGATTTTAATCTCCACTAAATATTCTTTTTTTTAAATTCAAGATTATCTTTCAACTAACTTATTTTAACTGAATACCCGATTTTTTTCAATTTTTCATAAAAAATTAAAATATTTTAAGATATTTTTAGTAAAATATGAATATTTATATTCTACAATTCATATCTTCTAAATGCATTCTATAATTTAATTATCTAGTTTACGGATGACTGATATAAATGTCTGAAAACCAAAATTACGCTCAACAAATAAAAGATATCACAAAAGAGCATACAAAATGGATGAAAAATAGTATAAATCTTATTGCCAGCGAAAACATAACCAGCGCTCGGGTTAAAGAAGCCATGGCAACTGACCTTTCGCACCGCTATGCCGAAGGACAATCTGGTGAACGGTTGTATGAAGGTTGTAGATACATAGATAGTATTGAAGATATAACTGTAGAACTATCAAAAAAATTATTCAATGCGGAACATGCTAATGTACAACCAACTTCGGGTGTAGTAGCTAACCTTGCCGGATTTTTTGCTTTCACTAAGCCAGGTGACTCTATAATGGCTATGGAAGTACCTTATGGTGGACATATTTCTCACGCTAATGTGAGTGCAGCAGGTATCAGAGGATTAAAAGTCTATACTCATCCATTTGACTTTGAATCCATGAATATTGATGCAGAAGCAATGAAAAAACAAATATTGGAAGTAAAACCCAAAATAGTTCTCTTAGGAGGTAGCTTATTCTTATTCCCGCATCCTGTAGAAGCTGCTCGTGAAGCTGCAGACGAAATCGGTGCTAAAGTTATGTATGATGGGGCACATGTTTTAGGATTAATTGCAGGAGGCTACTTCCAGGATCCATTAAAAGAGGGTGCAGATATGATGGCAGGTAGTACTCATAAAACATATCCGGGACCTCAAGGGGGCATAATCCTCTGCAAAGAAGAAATAAAGAATGAGATTGATGAAGCAGTATTCCCTGGTGTGGTAAGTAACCATCACTTGCACCATATGGCCGGGCTTGGTATCGCCACCGCAGAAATGCTTGAATTTGGTGCAGAATATGCTTCACAAACAATTAAAAATGCTCAGGCTCTGGCTCAGGCTCTTCATGAGTTAGGATTCAAGGTACTTTGCGAAGACTTAGGATTTACTGAGTCTCACCAGGTAGTAATGGAAGTTTCAGACATAGGAAGGGCTTCTGAGCTATCTAAACGATTAGAAAGCAACAATGTCATCTTAAATAAAAATTTACTTCCTTGGGATGATGTAAACAGATCTGATGATCCATCGGGTATCCGGGTAGGTACTCAGGAGATTACCAGGCGTGGTATGAAAGAAGCACAGATGATTGAAGTAGCAGAATTCGTTAAAAAGGTGGCAATTGAAAATAAAAATGTCAAAGAAGAAGTCACGGAATTCATGAATCAGTACACTAAAGTACACTATGCTTTTGAAGAAGACGAGGCATATAAATTCCTGGAAATTTAATTATTTCACTTTATTTTTAATTTTTTGAGATATTTGTTTTAAATATATATTAACTGGGGTAAAAAATGCGTATTGCTTGGGCTTTTACTGGTGCTGGACACTTGCTATTGGAAAGTGTGGAAGAATTAGAAAAAATGGCTAAAAAACATGAAATCACAGTCATGCTTTCACGGGCATCTGAAGAAGTACTCAAAATGTATGGGTTATATGAACGGGTGGCAAATGTTACTGGGGGATATTACCGGGAAATGGCCTTAGAGAGTGATCAAGAATTCAGTTTTCCCATAACTGGGCGTCTTTCCATGGGCAGATATGATCTTTTAATTGTCTCTCCCACTACCTCAAATACTATTGCTAAAATTGTGAATGGTATTGCTGATACTTTGGTTACCAATGCAGTGGCTCAAGCAGGGAAAGGTAAGATTAAAACATTAATAGTTCCGGTTGATATGGAAGTAGGGGATATAGAAACAGTTTTACCTTCGAAATTAGAACTTGAATCGTGTGAAAACTGCGAACCATGTCAAGCTGCAGCTGCTTGCCCACAAGATGCCATTATTCCTGGAACAGAAATTAAACTTCTTAAATGTATAGGTTGTGGGAACTGTCAGGGCGCTTGTCCTTTTAATGCGGTTTCAGAGGGTAAAATAATAACCATACGCATGAGAGAACTTGATGTGGAAAATACTCACAAACTGGTGCATCTAGAAGGAGTGTCTATTATAAAGCATCCTGAAGATATAAAATCTCATAATTGAATAATTTCTTAATTTTAATCTTAACTGAAAACTTTTTTTTCTAAATTTATATCCCTAATGAAAGCAAGATTAATATCACTGTTGGAATAGATATTATACGGGGGAATATCAATGCCCGAAGAAATGAGTCAAATCGAATATCTAATTAAAGAATTGGAAACTGGAAATTGGGAAAGGAGAGTGGATGCTGCTGAACTAATTGCAGAGATAGGGGATCCTGATTCAGTACAAAATTTGATTAATGCATTAAACGATGAAGATTATCATGTTCGAGAGGCGGTTGCTCTGGCGTTGGGTACATTTGAAGATTCAAATGCAGTAGAACCCCTTATAAAATGCCTATCTGATGAAGTGTCAGGGGTTCGATATGCTGCTGCTTTAAGTTTATCCATGATTGGAGATGAAAGAGCACTAAACCCTCTGGAAAAAGCCACAAAAGATGAAAATGAAGTAGTGCAAACGGTATCCCGCTTAGCTATTTCCGAAATAAAAAAGAAAATGTAATTTTTATTACTATTCAAATTCTATAAAATCTCCAATTTCTGTTTGAGAAGAAACAAGTGATCCTTTTTTTAACTCAACCACGAATCTAGCAGGTGCTCTTGGGGTGTAAGTGGCCCAGGGATCTAAAGTAACTATATCAACAATTTTTTTATTTTCATCAGCAAAAATCAAATCCAGGGGTATTCTCATAAAAAACATGTGGATGGCTGAACCTTTTTTTCCACGTCCCTTTGGGATCTTAAGAACTAATCCTGATGGTAATTCTTTTTTTAACATGAGTCCTCTAAATCTTGAAAAAAAGCTATCTGCAAATTCTACGGATCCTAAATTAGTGTTTTTAGTTTTGTTAATCAATATTTTTTCCATTACAACACCAGACTAATTATTTTTATAGATTAAATAAGTGGAATTAAAACCTACACATTTATTTATATTATCAGTTCAAAATGATATCTACTATAAATGCTAATTATAAATATCCATTGAAATAATTTTGACGCACCTTATTCATGGAAGTATAATTGGAGGTATTTTTTATGAGGAACATTATTGTTGAAAAGCTTAACCAGACACCTATTGAGAAACAGGACATAGAAATCGTAGAAAGAAAAGGTATAGGTCACCCTGACAGTATCAGTGATGGAATCGCAGAATCAGTAAGCAGAGCTTTATGCAATGCCTACCTGGAAAGATTTGGGACTATAATGCACCATAATACTGATGAAGTGCAAATTACTGCTGGTGAGTCTAACCCGGCATTCGGTGGCGGAGAAATCATAAAACCTATGGATATTCTTCTTACTGGGAGGGGAATAGCAGAAGTAGATGGTGAAAAAATCGGACTGGATCGAATTGCCATTTCAGCTGCTAAAGAATTCTTAAAAGATAATATAATCAACTTAGATGTGGAAACCTGTGCTGTTGTGGAATGTAAGATTGGGCATGGTTCTGGGGACCTAACGGATGTATTTGCAAGAACTGGAGCCGCACCACTATCTAATGATACTTCATTTGGTGTGGGATTTGCACCATTTTCTGAAACCGAAACTATTGTAAATGAAGCAGAAAACCTTTTGAACTCCCGGGCATTTAAAAACAAATATCCTGCAGTTGGAGAAGATATAAAAGTCATGGGACTGCGTGAAGGAGACGATGTTACTCTTACAGTTGCTTCAGCTATGGTGGATAAATATGTAGATGACCTTGATATGTATCTGGATGTCAAACACAGCGTTCGAGACGAAGTAATGAAACTTGCTTCCAAACACACCTCCAGAAACCTTGAGGTATTTGTAAATACTGCTGATAGGTGTGAAGACGATGGACAACCATCAGTATATCTAACAGTAACCGGTACCTCTGCAGAAATGGGAGATGATGGGTCTGTAGGACGAGGAAACAGAGCTAATGGATTAATTACTCCAAACAGGCCAATGTCTATGGAAGCAACCTCTGGTAAAAATCCAATCAACCACGTAGGTAAAATATACAATTTATTATCTAATCAAATGGCTGCAGATATTGTAGAAAGTGTTGAAGGTGTTGACCAGGTCCATATCATGATATTAAGCCAAATTGGAAAACCTATTGACCAACCAAAAGCTGCCACATCTCAAATCATCCTCCAAGATGGATTCAAAATGGATGAAGTACAGCAAAAAGTGGAAAAAGTTATGGACACATGGCTCGCAGACACATCAAACATTACCGACATGTTAGTTAAAGGTAAACTACGAACTTTCTAAGTGATTAGGTATAATTAAATATAAGATTCTACCTCCGACTGATCATTTTATGATGGTTACTTTTAATCTGGAGGAAGGGTTTTACTTTCTATTTTTTTAGTTTTTTAAGGAATTCTATTTTCTATCGAAATTTTTCTTATTTTGGAATTATTTTATATAATCGCAACTATACATCTAATACAGTCTAAACTATCACATTGTAAATTTGCGATAATTTTTCATTAAAAATTTTTCAGGAGAGTAAACATGCCAATCCAGGAGGCAAAGAAATCATATGATTCCAAGCTTATAGAAGAAAAAGTCCAGGACTTCTGGGAACGTAGAGATATATACCAGAGGACCAATGAATTAAGGGAAAACAAACCCAAATACTCATTTTTAGATGGCCCACCATACTGCAGTGGCAGGATACATCTGGGAACTGCCTGGAATAAGATCATAAAAGACACTCATTTACGTTTTAAGAGTATGAGTGGATTTAACATCCGCCGCCAAGCAGGATGGGATACTCATGGTCTTCCAATTGAACATAAAGTGGAAGAAATTTTAGGCCTTACCAGTAAAAAACAAATTGAAACTGAAATAGGTATTGAAAACTTTATAAACAAGTGTCATGACTTTGCAGTGGAAAACAAGGCAGTAATGACTGAACAATTCCAGAAATTGGGTGTATGGATGGACTGGGAAAATCCCTATGTTACTTATGACCCAAAATATATGGAATCCTGCTGGTGGACACTAAAAAGAGCCAATGAAAAGGATTTATTGGTCAATGATTTACGGGTTATTACCTGGTGTCCTCGTTGTGAGACTGCCCTGGCAATGGCTGAAATCGATTACGAGAATAAAGACGATCCATCCATATTTGTCAAGTTCCCGATACTCAACCCTGAAGTTGCAGAAAAAGAGTTTGTACTGGTCTGGACCACCACACCATGGACACTACCTGCAAATATGGCCGTATGTGTACATCCTGATTTTGATTATGCATATGTGAAAGTCGGTGATGAAGTTTATATCATGGCCGAAGCATTGGTGGATCAATTGTTCGGGGCTGAAGATTGTGATTGTGAAGATGATTGTTGCAGTGAAAAACCTTACGAGATCTTAAAAATAGTCAAAGGTTCAGACTTACAGTTTAAAGAATACAATCACCCTTTACTTGAAGAAATTCCTGCACAAAAAGCATTCAAACACCAGATATTACCTGGTGAACACGTAACTCTAACTGAAGGTACTGGTTGCGTACATACAGCTCCAGGGCATGGTCCTGATGATTTTGAAATAGGAAAAGAATATGGGTTAGAAATATTTTGTCCCGTGGATGAAGCAGGGTTATTCAAAGACGAAGCTGGAAAATATGTTGGAGAATTTGTTAAAGAAGCAGATCCATTCATAATCGCCGACCTTGATGCCCACGGATTTCTTTTAAAATCAGAAATAATAAACCACAGATATGGTTTTTGTTGGAGATGTAAAACCCCAATTATCTATTTAGCCACCCAGCAGTGGTTTTTAAAGATCACTGAAATCAAAGACCAGATGCTAAAAGAACTGGATACTGTGGAATGGGTTCCGTCATGGGCTGGTGAAAGTAGATTCAGGAACTGGATTGAAAATGCCAGGGACTGGACAATATCCCGGCAAAGATACTGGGGAATACCTATACCTATCTGGTCATGCGAAGACTGTGATGAAATTAGTGTGGTAGGGTCGGTAGAAGAACTCAAAGAACTGGCCATTGAAGGCACTTTAGAAGGAGACTTCATACACAGACCTCACGTAGATGAAATTGTTCTACCATGTAATTGTGGAGGAAAAATGTACCGTACACCAGACGTACTGGATGTATGGATTGACTCTGGAGTAGCCGGATGGGCGTCACTCTATTATCCTCAAGAAAAGGACAAGTTTGAAGAGTGGTTCCCTTATGATTTCATTACTGAAGGGCACGATCAGACTAGAGGATGGTTTTATTCTCAATTAGGTACTGGAGTAATTGCCTTGGATAAAACACCATATAAAAAGGTTTTAATGCACGGTTTCACTCTGGATGATGAAGGGAAAAAGATGAGTAAATCTTTGGGCAATGTGGTAGAACCAGAAGAAGTCATTGCTCAATATGGTGCAGATATTCTAAGATTCTATCTTTTATGGGCTAACAAATCGTGGGAAGACTTAAAATTTGTTTGGGATGAACTTAAAAACGTAAATAAGATGTTCAACATCCTATGGAACGTTTATGTTTTCTCCACAACTTACATGTCCCTGGACAACTTCTTACCATATGAATACGCTGATGAGGATGTAAAACTAAGAGAAGAGGACTTATGGATTTTATCACGAATTAATTCCGTGACAAAAGAAGTTACAGAATCTTTAGATAAATTATTCTTCCACAAGGCCACCCGTAGTATTAATGAATTCATATTGGAAGATTTAAGTAGATGGTATATTCGACTCATAAGGGGACGGACTTGGGTTGAAAAAGAAGACCCTGATAAATTAGGTGCATATAAGACTCTTTACACGGTATTGGAACGCCTTATAACTTTAATGGCTCCAATAGCACCTCACATTACTGAGGACATCTATCAAAACCTGGTGAGAGGAAGTGATTCTGATGCTCCAGAGAGTATCCACATGCTGGATTGGACCTACTCTGAGGACTTAATTAACAAAGAACTCGAAGCAGAAATGGATGTAGTCAGGGAAATCATCGAAGCATGTGCTCGTGGTAGAGATGTAGCCCGTTACAAGCTGCGATGGCCTGTTAGCGAAATAGTAGTGGTATCTGAAGATGAAGAAACACTTGAGGCTGCAAAATCACTTCAAAACGTTTTAATGGAACAGGCAAATACCAAGAAAGTGATCACTGCTAGTGAATTCCCTCAATTGAAAGTTTTAGCCAAACCAAATATGAAAACTCTAGGCCCGCGCCTAAGGCAAGATGTACCTTTAGTTGCAAAGGAACTGGAAAAAGAGGATGGTTATGATATTAAACAAAGACTGGAACAGGGACCAATTACTGTAGAATTACCTGATAAAAGTATTGAAATTTCTCTAGAGGATGTTGTATTCGAAACAGAACTTCCAGAAGATATAGTGAGTGCCGAATTTGAAGGAGGAAGTGTGTTTGTCAACACAGAACTCACTCCTGAAATTCTCTCAGAAGCAATGGCCCGGGAACTTATTAGAAGAATTCAGGACATGCGAAAAGATCTGGATCTGGATGTAGAAGCAAATATTAATGTTTCTGTTAATTGTAGTCATGACTTCCAAGAATTGGTAGAATCTCAAAAACAATTTGTAGAACATGAAGTACGGGCTGAAAGCATGGTCTTCAGTGAGGAAAAAGGAGAATATACTAAAGAATGGAAAATATCTGATGAGAATCTTATGGTATCTATCAGTAAATCCTAATTTCTTTTCTTTAAAAAATTCTTTATTCCTTTTTTAAGTAAAATCATTTTTTTATTATAATGTGATAAATAGAATATTCAACTTTTAAGTCAAATAAAAGTAATATATGAAATTAATTAATTTTATATTCAGAAATAATTAAAATCAAACCAAAATCATGATAATTAATTTAACTTTAATTAGGGTGGTAAAATGGCATTAACCGATTCAGAAATGAAATTCATAAAAGAAAAACTGGGAAGAGAACCAAATTCTTTGGAATATGGAATGCTGGACATAATGTTCTCTGAGCACTGTTCTTACAAGAGCAGCCGCCCTGTACTGGGCCTATTTCCTACAGAAGGCGAGAAAATAATTTTAGGTCCGGGGGACGATGCAGGGGTAGTTGAAATCACAGATGAACTGGCACTAGCAGTAGGGATAGAAAGCCACAATCACCCTTCAGCTATTGAACCATATGGTGGGGCTGGAACCGGAATCGGAGGTATATTGAGGGATATTATCTCTATGGGAGCCATGCCCATTGCTTTACTGGATTCGCTACGGTTTGGACATTTAGAAGATCAAAAATCATGTTATCTTTTTGAACATGTAGTCAGGGGGATATCTGACTATGGTAACCGAGTAGGCATACCAACAGTGGGAGGGGAAGTAGAATTTGACGATGCTTTCCAAACGAATCCTTTAGTAAATGTAATGTGTGCTGGTCTGGTGCCTAAAAAAGACCTTAAAAGAGGAATTGCTCCCAACGTAGGGGATGTCTTCTTACTTATGGGTGGAATGACAGGAAGAGATGGAATACATGGAGTAACATTTGCTTCTGAAGAATTAACTACGGCATCGGAAATAGAAGATCGCCCTGCGGTTCAAATTGGTGATCCATTTACCAAGAAAAAGGTATTAGAAGCAAGTTTGGAGATTATGGAACAAGTACCCGTCTCGGGTGTCAAAGACCTTGGAGGTGGAGGTATAACCTGCTGCATTTCAGAACTGGCAGATAAATGCCATAACGGGGCAAAGGTAGATTTAAATAAAATACCCCTAAGAGAAGAAGGGATGACTCCATATGAAATAATGCTCTCTGAGTCCCAGGAGAGAATGGTATTTGTAATAAACCCTGCAAACGTTGATAAAGCTATAAAAATCTGTGAAAAATACGAACTTCCAGCATCTGTTGTGGGAGAAGTCACAAGTACGGATTTAATGGTGGTAGAAGAAGAAGGAGAAGTAATTGCAGAACTGCCCACTAATTTATTGGCTGATCCACCAGTGGTTCAAAGGGAAGAAAAAGAAATGGAAAAACCCTCAGAATATGTGGAAGTGGAACATCCTTCTGCAGAAGAAGCTCTTTTAAAAATATTGTCCTCAACTAATATTGCCAGTAAAAAATGGGTTTACAAACAGTATGATCATGAAGTACAAATTAGAACTGTAATAAAACCGGGGGACGATGCTGCTGTAATGAGGGTGGATGAAGAAAAGGCAGTGGCCTTGACTGTGGATTGTAATAGTCTTCACACTCGTTTAGATCCCTACGATGGTGGCGCGGGATCAGTAGCAGAAGCTATAAGGAATGTGGTAGCCATGGGTGCCCAACCCTTATGTGTGGTGGACTGCTTGAACTTCGGAAACCCTGAAAAACCAGAAGTATTCTGGCAATTCAAACAATGCGTAACAGGTATGGCGGAAATAGCTGAAAAATTCCAGACTCCAGTTATAAGTGGTAATGTTAGTTTTTACAATGAGACCGAGGGAATAACTGTTAACCCATCCCCCACAGTGGGTGTAGTTGGTGTAGTGGACATACCAAAAATACGCACCATGGATTTCAAAGAGGAGGGAGACAAGATAATAATCATTGGTAAAACCTACAATGAATTATCTGGTTCAGAATACCATCGCTCTGTTCATGGGTTGTTGCAGGGATCAGCACCAAAAATACGCATGGATGATGAACTGGAATCTGTAAAAAGCATTTTAAAACTACTAGATGACGATTCTGAAGGGGATATAACTGCGATTCATGATTGCTCTGCTGGCGGAATTGGGATAGCCTTGTCCGAGATGGTTATAAAAAGCGGCATGGGTGCTAAAGTAGATTTGAGTTTAACCCCTAAAGAAGATGTGAATGATTTTGAAGCTCTGCTTTCGGAATCACATGCAAGATTTATTATCACTGCAAAAGCAGATAAGGCAGATGAGATATTAACTAAAATAAAAGCGCCATCAGCAATAATTGGTGAAGTTGTGGGTAAAAACTTGGTTATTAAAGGCATGGTTGATTTAGATGTATCAAAACTTCAGGATGCTTATCAAGGAGTTATTGAAAAATACATGGCTTAAATTTTAAAAATATTTTTTTTATTTAAAGGAGTCTGGTGTTCTTTTGCAAGTACCGAGGGAGATTGTAAGACAACTAATACATGCATCAGGCATTCTTTTTATATTACTGGAAAGTTTCCTTAAACTACCTTATTTGATAATTGTGGCATTATTTGCAGCATTGGCTGGAGAGATAATTTATCAACTTGATAAAAAGAAATACCTACCTTTTTTTTCAAGAATATTAAGAAACTGCCGACGGGATAATTTGGAGAGGGGATTTATTCACTTCTTTTTAGCTTTAACTTTAACTTTTTCGATTTTCGGCACTAATTTGGCTGTGGTTAATACAGCAATAATTATTCTGGTTTTAGGAGACTCTGCTTCCACAGTCATTGGAACTCGCTATGGAAAAAAACTTCTGCCATTTAGCACTAGAAAGACTTGGGCTGGATCTTCAGCATTTTTTATCTTAGGATTTTTAGGCGCCCTAACTCAAATACCATTATATGCTTCCTTTTTAGGGGCACTGGCCGGCACTATAACTGAGGCTTATTCTCCTGTAGATGATAACTTAACTATCCCTTTAGCAGTAGGGGCAACGGTTTCAATAACAATGCTATTTTTGTAATTTTAAAGCCTAATAGCGCCTTCTTGTTTAAAAAAACGAACAGATAATGCAAATATTCCCAGAGATAGTAGTATTGATGGTAAAAAACCTAAAATCAGATCCAGCTGCAAAGTGGGTGTAGATGCCATACGCACCATTAAAACCGTAGGTATGATATTCAAAATACCTTGTAGCTGTGGAATATTCATAAAAAGAGGTACAAAGAGTATAAAAGTCGCAAAAAAGAGCATCAGCGTTATAGCGGAATTAGCTTCTTTGGTACTATCAACCAGCATGGAAATAAGGACCCCTAGACCAATAAAACCCAGCCCAACAAAGAATAATAGCACCAATATCAATAAACTATGGAAAATAGGTACTTTCAGTGCATTTAATAATAGTATCCACGCTGCGCTTTGTATTAGTGAAAAAATGAGTATTGGGAGAATTTTACCAATTATTACCATGGGTGCGCTCATAGGTGTCATTAAAAGAACTTCAAATGTTTTACGTTCTCTCTCACCGACTATACTGTCTGTAACAATGTTACTGGCCAAGAAAAACGGTAAAAGCAGTATGAAAGGCACTATAAATCCATACATTATCTCCACAAAATAAGAACTGTCCAGTGCTAGAGGAACTGCAGAATTTTCATTCACCTTAATTTCATTTAAATTAATTGGATTTTGAATAACATTTATCTGCGTCTGAGAAAATCCCTCTTTAGAAAGCCTTTCATCTAAACGATAAGATTCCAGTGCTTTGCTTATCTTCTCAGAAACAGCAGGATAAAAAACATTACTGTTATCAATTTGTACAGCAATATCTCCTTTAGAATTACTAATATAGACCAAGGCTACAATTTCAGATCCCACCTGCCTTTTAGCATTATTTAAGGTATCATAATAAATTAAATTAAGATTTTGCGAGTTTAAAGCTTTTTCAAGTGAGGTGCCATTTATTTCCTGGAGAACACCAACTTTTAGGGCCGTACTACCTCCCCACTCGTCCATTAAATCAGAATCAGTCACTACAGAACTGACTATGGCTAAACCAAATGCACCTAAAATAATTAAAAGCTGGACAAACATTACTAAGAGGTATATCTTGTTAGAAAGTATGTCCTGGCCTTCTTTTCGTGCTAAGGTAAGAATTTTCATGACAGTTCACTCATTTCCTTTAAATAGTTTGATTAATTTGTTTATTCCCATTAATTCAAATATCAGGTAAAAAAGGTTAGGCCTGGGCCCAAAAACTATATCATCTCTTCTAAAAAGCCATATGGCAATACTAAATGAAACAAAACTTATAATTGTGATGAATATTAAAGGCACGACAATATCTCCTAGAGTTAGGGTTTCACCAGAAAATATCTTGATAATGAGTGTCATGGTGGATAAACTCACATTCCTTCCCTGCTGGGATATGTAAGCTAATGCGGGGACAATTAAAAATCCGATTATGGCAATATATGCAAAAGTAATCCCTATTCCTGCTTCTTTATAATTTTTTGCAAATGCGGCTATAATGGCAGTTAAACCAACTATGGGTACTGCAGTGATTACTACTATAAGATAAATCAGAAATGGATTTTTAAGAGAAAAACCAGCCATTAGCATTACTATCATCCATAAAGCCACCTGTAAAGCCATAGTTATAATAACAGCCATACTTTTGCCCAATATTATATAAGATCTTGATATGGGCATGGCAATTAATATTTCGCCGGTTTTTCTCTCTTTTTCACCAACAATGCTGTCCACTACTAAATTTCCAAATAAAAATAAGGGCAAGAATAATAAAATAGCAGTCATAACCTTATTAATAAGTTGCAGGGGTAGTGATTCACCCTGAGCTTCTTGTTTGACTTGAGGCACATCCACGTCTTCTTGAGGACTTAAAGATGCAATTAATTGTTGTGATATTCTTGTCGCGGATTTATTTCCAGCCAATTCAACTTCATCTTTCACCACACTTCTTTTAGGGTCACTGTAGTCTAAAAAAAGATTGGCCTGGATTGGCTTCAAATTTTCTAAATTTAAACTAAGGGGGTCGCTGGCATTAACGGATAAATAACCAGTTTTATGGCTTTCATAAACTAAAGATGATTCTTTTCCATCAGTTTGGGTAATTTCCAGTATTTCGGGATTCAAATATCTAATAAAACTTTTTTCAGGGTCATAAACATCTAAAGATGCGAATTGGTTCAAAGAAGGTGTAAGCGAAATTCCCTCTTCAGATTCCACGCTGGCCATGAAATTATTGAAGAACATGATCATCAATAAAAGCACGGCTAACTGGAAGAAGAAAATAATCAAGAATTTTTTACTTGATAGTGTATTTTTTAATTCCCACTTAGTTATGATCCAGGATCCCATTTTATAAACCCTATTGAATTTTTTAATTAATTACTTTTTTTCCTGAATATGACTCACAGTCTGTATGAAAACGTCTTCTAATGTGGGTTCTTTTGTATTAACGGATTTAACGTTACTACCTAGTGAATCAACAATTTGTGCAATAACTTTTCGGGTGCTTAATGATAAATGTAAATCTTCTCCAGACCAGGAGATATTTTCCACACCATCAATTTTTTCCAAAGCACTTTGTTGAACAAGTGATGGATTATTTAACCCTATTTTAAGAATTATATCTCCATGTATTCGGGATTTTAATTCTTGAGGTGTTCCCATATCTAATATTTGTCCTTGATTTAGAATTGCTACTCTATCACAGAGAGCATCTGCCTCATCCATGTAATGTGTGCATAATATTATAGTTTTATCCCCTTTCAATCCAGAAATAAATTCTCGTATGGCTATGGATGTGGCAGGATCTAATCCCATAGTGGGCTCGTCAAAGATTATTATTTGGGGGTCATGAACTAAGGCACGGGCAATTCCAATTCTTTGACGAAGGCCTTTAGAAAAGGTATTAATTCTGTGCTGAGCGCGATGAGTCATACCTACCAGTTCCAAGAGTTCTTCGATTCGAGTTTCCAATTTAGCTTTAGGAACCCCATATAATTCTCCAAAGTATTTTAAAAGATCATAAGCTGTAAAACGTTCATAAAGGTTTGGTTCTTCAGGAAGATATCCAATCATTCCTTTGATTTCGATGGGTTTTTTTAAAACATCGTAATCTCCTACCATAACCTCCCCTTCATCTGGGTGAAGAATACAGGATATAATTCTAATGGCAGTAGTTTTTCCCGCACCATTAGGTCCTATAATACCTAATAATTCTCCTTTTTTTATATGCAAATCGAGCTGATTTAAAGCCACAATTTTTCCAAAGCGCTTGGTAAGAGACTTAATTTCAATCATGTTTTCGCTTGAACTCAATTTTAACCCCTTTTAAATTCGATTATTTTTTTACTTCTGAATATATTTATTATTTTAAACTTAATAAATTTCATAGTATTAACAGTATTAAAATCATTATGGGGAGGTCGTGATGGTACAAATAAAAAGATTAAACTTCATATGTTATATGGAGCTTAAACAAATTCATTTAATATTTTAATTTATTTAATTTATTAATAATCATTTAATCAGGTGTTCAACATGTTCCTATCTGAATTGATGTCTGTTGATCAGGCAATGGAAATAATAGATTCTCATCAAAAAGTAATGGACAAAGAAATAATAAAATTGGAGAACGCACACAAAAGAGTTAATTTTAATGAAATTTTATCTCAACACAGTTCTCCCCCATTTGATAAATCCGCAATGGATGGCTATGCTATAAAGGCTCAAGATACAACTGGTTATTCTGTAAGTAATCCTGCTTCATTAGTCATAATAGATAGTATAGGTGCAGGGGATGTATCTAAAGTAGAATTAAATCAGGGGCAAGCAGTTAAGATAGCTACTGGAGCACCTATACCTCTTGGTGCTGATGCGGTAGTTATGGAGGAATATACTTATCAAAAAGCTGGAAAATTAGATGTTATGGCTGCGATGGTTCCTGGAGAGAATATTTCATATACTGGCGAGGATATTAATAAAGGGGATAAAGTAGTAGATAGTGGGAGAGTATTAAGGCCTCAGGAACTTGCAATTATTGCTTCTGCAGGATTTGGCGAGATAGAAGTATACCAAGAACCAATAGTGGCGGTTATTATAACTGGTAATGAATTGGTTGATCCCACCCCTATTTTAGAGGACGCAAAAATAATTAATTCTAATCAATATGCTTTAAAAGCAATGGTAGAAAGTACTAATGCAAGGGTAGATGTATTCCATTGCAGGGATGATTTGGAGCTCATGGAAAATACTCTTTTAAGGGTAATAGATGATTATGATGTGGTTATAACTACGGGTGGGACTGCTATCAGCAAAGGTGACGTTGTAGTGGATGCAGTTAATAATTTAGGTGAAGTTTTTCTTCACGGTGTTGCCATAAGGCCTGGTAAACCTGTAGCATTTGGAATTATTAATGATAAACCTATTTTCATGCTTTCAGGATATCCAGTAGCAGCTATGGTTCAGTTCGATGTTTTTGTACGTACATATCTACTTAAAATGCAGAATATATCTTTTAAAAACAAATTAGTCAAAAGAATAAGCACTAAAAAAGTTCCTTCTAATTTAGGGCGTACAGATTATATCCGGGCTATTGCATCAGAAAACGAAGTTAAACCTATTTTGAGTAAAGGGTCGGGTGTAATCAGATCCATGGTGGATTCGAACTGTTACCTTGTTATCCCTGAAAATCAGGAAGGGTGTGGTGAAGGAGATGAATGTGAAGTTATTCTTTTCGATTCTTTTAATATTTGATTAAATATTCTTAATTAATTTATTTACTTTCAACTTCAAGAAGTAATAATCAAGTACTTATATGCTTAAAAGTAATTCGTATTTACTATAAATTTTATATATAAACCAGATAATTTGCATTAATAGATTATATGATTATCTAATCAGGTGAAAATAATGAATGCTTTATGGTTCTATGTCATTGTCTTTGTATTGATATGGATAATGGCATTATTGTTCCGAAAACAACTCAAAATAGAAATTCACGGTCCTTTATTAATGAGAAAAACTAAAAGAATGAGAGGGTTTATTGATAGATTAGCTCAAAAGAAATTTAATATAAAAGAACGCCACTATAACTGGAATTTATTTGGCAGGAATATTAATTTCAAGATAGGGCCCACAGTAAGCCCATGGAGAGTTTTTCTGAACATAGGAATACTCGTGGCTTTTTATTACATGTTCAACATGTTTTACATGCTTTTAATGTCTTTAAATCAGTTATTTGTGGCACCTCAAGCATCTCTTATTATCCCTGGAGTCGATATGCCTGGAAATCCTTTTTACATTCCATTAAGTTATGGGATAATTGGTCTGGCCACAGTGATCATTGTTCATGAATTTGCGCATGGAATTTTAGCTCGGGTGGAAGGGGTGCGCATTAAATCTATAGGTGTTCTCCTTTTAGCTGTACTTCCCGGGGCATTTGTAGAACCCGATGAAGAAGATGTACAAAAATCAAAAAGATCTGCTAAATTGAGAATTTTTGCGGCAGGTTCTGTAGCAAATTTAACTTTGGCTGCTCTAGCAGTGTTAGTTCTTGTGGGAATGAACACTTATGTAGTCCCCAATACTTTTGAATCTGATGGAATTCAAATCACCGGCCTGGTGCCTAAAAGTCCGGCCAGTGAAGTTTTAAAGCAGGGTATGGTTATTAAAAGTATCAATGGAATAAAAACTAATGATTCATCAACTTATGCTGAGGCATTATCCACACTTAAAATCGGACAAAATGTCAGTATAATGACATCTACAGGAACATATTCCATAAAAACAGAGAAAAATCCTAATAATTCCAGTAAACCGTACATGGGTGTTAGGAGCACCCCTAATCTCGTGATAAAAGAAAATGTAGCCAAAACTTTTGGGGACATTCCATTTGTAATTCCTTATATTGTGGAACTTTTCTTCTACATTTACGCCTTGAACTTTTTAATAGGGGTTTTTAATTTACTCCCTATGAAACCATTAGATGGCGGGCTAATGTTAGAGGAATTACTGAGATATAAACTTTCAGATAACCTAGTAAAACCCATAATCAATACGCTTTCCATATTTATCATTGCAATAATTGCTATAAGCATAATATATGGGACGGGAAGAGGAATTATGATGATGTTTTAACAGTATCCGATTTATCTGCTACAATTAAAACAAATATTTCCATTTCGATTGGTTTTGTAAACCTTACCACACTTAGGGCATTGCTTTGTCCTAAGTTTCTCTTTTTCTATAGGCACAGGTCGGTCCTGGCATTGGCAACGAATACCTACCATTTTTCGGGATTTTCTTTTCCTTTTCATTTCATTACCTTAAAAACTCAATACTTGGTCCATTTTTTCCATAATATCTACAACTAACTTCCCATAATCATTAAAAGTAGTTATTCCATTGATGATATGTTTATCGTGAATGCCTCTGGCTAAAATGTCATTATCATATGCCCAGACCTGATTTTTTTTAGATAGGGTATTTATTAACTCGGAATGGCCATGGCCATGTGTAGCACAATACACTCCATTACCGATTAAATAAATATAAATCTCATTTTCATCAGCATAAAGATTCAATAACTGAATGAAACTTGAAAAACCTGGTTCTTGAGGTGTTTTTGTTATTATAAATGCTATATGCATATTTCCACTTTTTAAATGATTAATATCCATTCCATCCCATGGTCTGCATCATAGAATCGCCTAACAAATTTCCAAGGCATTTTACATATTTCTGATTCCAGGGTTCCTGCAGAGGCAAGCAATTTTTTAATTCTTGATCTCCAGATAATATTTTAAATGCAAATGCTAGACAAGTAGTTTCTCCACATTCTTCACAGTTAGATTGGGGTAAACAATTATAAAGGTCCATAGGCCCAATTTTAGATAAATCAACCTCTTCTTCTTGGGTCATAGTTGATAAATCATCATAAACTTGGTTGATGGTTTCCATTATCTTTGTTATGGTTTCCACGGCATCTTCTTTATCTAAGGTTTTGTTCATAGTTACTTTACCTGATGGATAAAGTGTTATAAGGCGGTGGTAAATTGAAAGAGTTAAAATTTTCTTTTTTTCAACAAAATTAACTTTTCCTGGTGGATATCGTTTAACCATGTGTTTTAATATTGCATCTAAACTGGCATCTAACTGCATTAAAACCCGTACTTTTCCTTCAGTGGCAATACAAGGTTTTATATTTTTAATAGAAACTTTGTTTACCAATGATCCGTCAGTAAATACTTCATATTCTAATTCTTGCATCTCCAATTACAAACCTCCTGGTCAAATCCTGAGAAAAGCAATATTATGAGACTTGGAGATTATTATTTCCTGTAATTCTTTATCAGTGATTATTTCTGCGGCTTCTACTAAATCTTCTTCATCAAATCCCCTTTCTCTTAGAGATTTTTCATGCACAAATAGGCTGCCTTCAGGAAAAATAAGGTAAGTTAATTCTTCTACGCTTGGGAATTTTATTCTGTTTTCGCTGTCCTGCCCTTCTAAGGCAGCGTAAACTCCGTCTCCTAAAAGAAGCACATCTGAATCTACATGTTTATTTAAACAAGCAATACACACATAAAGCCCACTAAAAGCATCTTCATAACCGTAAGGGGCACGGTCGATGATTATTGTTGCAGATTCCATATTAAAACCCCAGACTGATAACTTTGTGGCTTTCTTGAATCCACCCCGCCAAATCATAGACATTGGTAATTTTAACTCCTTTGATGTACGGCTTTTTTGCACAACTATGTCCTCTGGCGGTGGAACAACGTATGCAGGCCCGTATATCTGCGCCTTTTTTTATAAGAGTCCTGAATTTCTCAGCTACATTTGGAAATGAATGGGGGTTCTGTTCTTTTTTAGGTATATGGGTAGCATCCATATATAAAAATAAATTAACCTGGTATTTTTTATCTAGAGCACTTTTTGCTATTTCATAAGCAATATCTGCGTACTGTGAACGATAAGGACCTTCTGTTAGTACAATGGTCAGAGTTTTTTGTTGATTCTCTACCATAATATATTATTGTAATTACAAGGATAAATAATTGTCCATGAATAATAATGAAGAATTATAATTTGAAAAATAATAATTAATTTTTTTCAGCTTTTTTAAGAGCTTTCTCAAATGCATCTTTATGCATATTGGCTGCTAATTCTTTTTTACACTCATCATCTGAGAATAATCGCATTTTAGGTGCTCTACAAGGGAAGTGCTGAATTTTTAAACCGGCTTTAATAGGTAAGTTTTCCTTACTATCTCCCGTTAATTCTTCTGCTACAAAAGCAGTAGCACCACAAGGAGAACATCTTAAAACTTCAATATCAATTATTTTATCGCCTTGACAGTTTATACGCACAATAGGTTGGCCGAATTTACTGACGAATTCATCAAATATAACATTTCCATTTTCTTCAAGATCACACATATTATCTGGCGCAGTGACATTTCTAAAACGAGTTAACTGATTTTTAAATCCTTCTCCTCTCCAAGCTCCAACAATTATCCACTCTACTTTATCATGTAACTGTTCTACCAACTCTAGAGTTAAATCAGGATGGAGTACATAAGTAATAATAATGTCTGCTTTTGAAATACGATTCATTGAATCGGAGGGGATTTCAATTTCATCAATGAACATTCCTTGTGGTGGTTCTAGTTCTATAAAGTCAGTTTCAAATTCTTTTTTAATATTTTCATAGGCACGTTCACCATAGGGTCCGTCTGTTATTATAACTACATTAATCATTTAATCCCTCAAAATAATTTAATATTTTACTTCAAACTCATTTTCAATCCATAATTTTATTTCATTCATTATTTCTCTAAAATATTTTATTTTAGCGGCATCATCTCCGGTGAATGCCTGGGGATCACGAAATCCTTTATGAATATGCTTTCTGGTATTGATAAATACGGGACAAACTTCGTCTTCTTCCCCACATAAAGAGACTACGTAATCAAATTCATACTCCTTAAAATCATTCAAGCTTTTTGACTTTTTTTCACTTATATCAATACCAATTCCACTTAAAACTTCAATTGTAATTGGATTAATTTCTTTTGGATCAGAACCTGCGCTGTAAACTTCGTAATAGTCACCATAAATTTCTCTAAGGAGAGATTCAGCTAATTGGGATCTGCAAGAATTGTTTTCACAAATAAAAAGTACTTTATTTTTATAAGATCTCATTTGACCACTGGAATGAGTTTTTAATCAACCAAATCTTTAATTTTTTTCTTAATTTCAACTACACATTCCTCTCCAGATTTCCCTAATCTGGCCACTCCACCAGGTTCTAAATCGTTTTCTTGCAGGGGTTCCATAACATTCATACTCTTAATTACATTAACCCCTTTACTCTCAAGTATCTTATCGACGCAAGAGTGATTACATCCATTAACTGCAATTATAGGGTATTTTTTAATCATACTCCTAAAACCTGCTTTATCTGCAGAGGTAGCAGTAATGCATATTGATATTAAATTGGATGACTCTTCTACACTATCGGAGCATGATGCTCTGGCAACTAATCCATAAGGGCTCATTCCATTACAAGGACAAAGTGCAATTTTTTCAGATTTCATTTTTAACAATCCTCACTTCCATTACTTTTTTTATTAATTCAATGATAGATGGATTGGATAATTTGTAATGTATCCATACTCCTTCTTTACGACCTTTAATAAACCCTGAACTTTTAAGCACAGTTAAATGATGAGAAATTGTGGACTGTGGTTTTTCAAGAGCAGTATTTATTTCACAGACACATAGTTCTCCTTCTTGAAGTAAGTATAATATTTTCAACCTAGTTGGATCGGAAATTGCTTTAAATACATTGGATTGATTTTCTAATTTCTCTTGATCAGGCAGTCCTTCTAATATTTTTTTTAGATTTTTTAATTGATCATCACAGGGTTTATCTTCTCCTGTACTCTGGCATGTTTTCACTAAATCACCTTAACTTTATTTTTGACAATCAGGGCAGATATATTCGTCTTTATCGGTTTTGAATACCTTATCACATTTTTCACATATTGCCTCTTTAAGATGAGATTCTCTTTGAATATTTATCCCCCACTTACAGGAAATGCCCCCTCTACTGTGGGTGTTTTTCATTCTTATCTTTTCATTTTCTTTTTTAACCATCAAATCACTTAAGAACTACAGCATTCCTTCTGCTTTAGTTTAGCATTAATCTTGTCAAATTTTCTTTTTAGGTGCACATATCCTTTGGTATAAAAGGGACATTCTTCTATACAGAAAGTACATCCATGACTACAACCAATGCATCGATTTTTTATCAACTCAACTTTTTTATTGCCGCAACATCCTTCTGTTTCATGTAATGCTTTTTCACTACAGGCTTTAATGCAGTTGTTGCATCGTTCACAGTAATCTTTTATCCAGGAATGATCAGGACCTTTTTTAGGTAAATTGGCTATACTAACAAATATGGCGGAGATTTTCTGCCGGGGGCCGAGATCTGGCGTTATCAAAAGACCACTTTTCCCTATATGCCCCAATCCTGCTTTTTCTGCAAGCGCTGAGAAGTTTATAACGCCTTCATAAGGATGAGATACCTCAGTTGCAAAACCGTTTTCACGAAGATAGTCAGAAAGGACATATGATAAATCACCTAACTTAGCATATGCTTCATTATTTAGTTTTTGTGCTTCTTTTCCAGGAAGAGTTTTTATTATTTTTTCATCCATCTCCATAGTCAATACGATAACATTGGTGTATTGGATAAATTTATCTTGAATAAGCAATTCCGCATCAATTTGGGAATAACCAATGTTTTCAATACCTATTGATTTAGCGTAATCTTCAAATTTTTTAATGAATTTTTCATCTGTTATATATTGGGGGTGGGTTGGATTTTTTATTAGTGATTTATCCGGATATGATATATTTCCACATCCACAACTATCCTCTTCTGATGGTTCTTTACATTCACATTCTGTACTTTTTGAGGTAAATGTGCCTTTTGTGCTTTTACATTCAGAGCCTACACTCTTTTCTTCTTTTTCAAAGGATTCTTCAACCTCACAACTACATCTTTTATTTTCTAGATTTATCTCATCCGTGATTTCACATTCACACCCACGACTGCTTTCTTTCATTTAATTGCCTCTTAATAAATTATTTAGTAGCTTTAAGTTGAATACTGGTTATTTTACCAATCAGCCTTTCATCCATTCCGGCTTCAGTAAAAAAATTTTGTTTTATTATTTTTAAATCTTTAAAACCCGCTTCTTTAATAGTATCCAAATATTCTTCTTTTTCCATAGCTCCTGAAATACAACTGGACCATGCTTGGAAATTTTTCTTAATTTCTTCGGGAATATCTCCTTCAGTAACCAGATCCGAAACTAATATTCTACCGTTTGGTTTTAAAACTCGGTAAACTTCACCATATGCTACTGATTTGTCTGGAGTGAGGTTAATAACACAGTTACTGATGATAAGATCAATGGAATTGTCTGAAATGGGTAGATTTTCAATTTCCCCTAATCGAAACTCAACGTTTTCGTAATTTCCTTTTTCAGCATTCTCATTAGCTGTTTCAATCATTTCGGGTGTCATATCTACTCCAATGACTTTTCCGAGGCTTCCTACTTTATTTGCTGCTAGAAATACATCAATTCCGCCACCAGATCCAAGATCTAATACAATTTCTCCTTCTTTTATCTCTGCAAGAGCTGTGGGATTTCCACAACCTAAACCAAAAATGGCTTCTGATGGGATATTTTTTAATTCTTCCAGAGAATAACCCGCATTTTGGGCTTGGTCCATGATTGAATTAACGCCCTCACAACATGAACAGGAAGACGATTTTCCCTGAGCTATTTTAGAATAACGATCTTTGACGTGTTTTTTGATATCATCGCCTTTCATTTTGAAAACCTCACTCCATATTTTTAATAATTCTATATATCCAAATATATCAATATAATACTTAAATATTTGGGTGAATTCATGTGATTTTTAATATTCTGGTCCAAAGTTTATAGGTGAAAAGATAAAAAAAATATTAAATGTACGACCAATAGGTGGAAAAAATAAAATGAAAGTAGTTATAATCGGGGGAGGGGCTGGAGGCCTTTCCACTGCTTCAAACATTAGGAAATATAATGAAGACGCTGAGATAACTGTGATAACTCGAGACGAGCATATCGCATATTCTCCCTGTGCAATCCCTTATGTATTGTGTGGAGAAGTGGGCTGTTTTGATGATATTATTATGCACCAGCCTGAGGATTATCTGGAAAGGGATATAACTGTTATAACCAGAGCAGAAGTCTTGGAAGTTTCAAGTGAAAAAAATAAAATCAAGTATAAATCACTGGAGGTAGATGAATCACTCAATGAATTGCCATATGACTACTTGGTAATGGCTACTGGAGGAGCACCATTTATTCCTCCTGTGGAGGGCGCGGATATTGAAGGTGTTTTTAAAATTAGAACCATAAAAGATGGGGCTATGATAAAACAATGGGTTGAAAAAAGTAAAAGTGCAGTGGTTGTAGGGGCGGGTTTAATTGGCCTTGAAATTGCCTATGGTCTAAAAAACATGGGTTTAAAAGTTACAGTCACTGAAATGCTTCCTCAAATTGTTCCCCGGTCATTGGATCCATCCATGGCATCTATTGTCCAAAAATACATGGAAAAAAAAGGAATTAACTTCATTCTGGGACATGCTATTGATACAATCTCTGGTGCAAAAAAAGTAGAAGGGGCCATATTTGGTGATGATGAGATTGAAGCAGATATGGTTATATTAGCTACTGGAGTAAGGCCAGAAACAAAACTTGCTAAAATGGCGGGTGTAGATATTGGTAGGTGGGCGATACTGGTAAATGAAAAAATGCAAACTTCTGTGCCAAATATTTATGCGGTAGGTGATTGTGTGGAGGTATATGATGCAATTACTGGTCACAATACCCAATCTCCACTGGGAAGTACTGCAGTTAGACAGGCTAAAGTTGCAGCTAAAAGCATTGTAGGTATTGAATCTGCTTTTAGGCCAGTACTAAATTCCATGGTTTCTAAAATAGGATCTCTGGAATTTGGCGCAGTAGGTTTAACTAAGACTTCTGCTCTTCAAAATGGGTTAAAAGTGATTTCAGGTAAAAGTAGGGCATTGACCAAGGCCAGATATTATCCTGGGGCGAAAAGAATAGACGTTAAAATGACTGCTATGTTAGATGGTAAAATCATTGGCTGTCAGATTATTGCAGAGGAAAGGGTAGCAGAAAGAGTAGATACTATGTCTTTAGTAATAGCTCAAGGTATTACTTGTAATGAATTGGTTAACATGGAATTTTCATATGCTCCACCAGTTTCTATGGTTATAGATCCTATAATACTAGCAGCAGAAGATGCCTGTCAAAAACTAAAAAGGGTTAATGGTGAATAAAATTCACCTCTTATTTATCTATTTTCTCAGAGCTTACTCCTGATAAATATCCTCCAAAACCCATTAACCATATTACTACTGGATAAGCCACCCATCTTTCCACGCCACCTGCACCAAGTAATGGTATAAAAAAATTGGCTGTAAACAAGAAAAATAAGCTTACAACGCCTAATACTATTGATATATATTTAAGTGGTGAATTAATAAGTCGGTAGGAGTAAATTAAAGATAATCCTCCGCATATGAATGTTGTAATGGCAAATAATGGGTGTTGGGGGTTGATATTGCCGGGAAATAGGCCCACACCAAAAGCTCCCAATCCTAATAATCCCATTAAAATAGCCGCAATTTTATCATTATAAGCTTGAAATAAGAAATAAGTAGCAACAAGGACTAATATTCCGGATATTATCATTGTTAAATTGAATATACTTGCAGAGGGTTGGGTAATAATGCTATGTGGTGGTTCAGTGGCTCCAAGATCACTAATCATACTTTCACTAGTAGTATAAGTATATTCTGGGGGATAAAAAGCTTCACCAGTTATTATTCCCATTAAAATCGCTGCACCTGCAAGAAAAAATAAAAGGCCGGATAGGGTGGTGTTGAATTTATTTGAAGATTTAAATTTATGCATCATATTTTTTTATATGAGCATGTAAGAATATTAAAATACTTTCTTTATTCTATATTTTTAAAATTTCAAAATAGAATGATTTATCTGACTTTCGATACTCTTTTAAGGGTAATATGGTGTCCATAATCTTTTTGTTCTTTATCGATGCGGTATCTGTATCCTGTAACTTCTTCTAGTGCGGTTGCGGTAGTGTTGGTGTAGGGACATGTAGTTATGAGTACGCCTTGGCTTTCTAACTGTTTGCATAGTCCAAAAAATCTACAGTTTTCTACATTTAACTCCACAGTTTCTTCTCTGATAACATATTCTAAATTCCGAGCAAACTTATTTTGGTTAATGAAATATTCTTTAATGGATTCTAAAGCAATTTCTTGGGAAGAAATATCCTTCACATTTTTTTTTAATTCTTGAATAAATGTGCGGCCTATTTCTTTAGTAACAGAATAAGATCCTTTACCTGATATGGTCCATAGTCCTTTAGTAAGTGCTAAAATCATTAAGGCCATAGGAAATTCGCCTTGATTTGGAATATTTTGTTTTAATGGAAAAAATTCTTCTTTTCCCACTCCGCATTGGGGACAAACCCAGTTTTCTGGAAGATCTTTAAGATCAGTTCTGGCCGTTGCATTTTTTTCGGGATCTCCAATGTTTGAGTTGTATATATAACTACATATTTGGCAACTGTATTTCATTTTAACGCCTGAATTTTAAATATATGTTGATATGGGGGTATATTGGTTGGTGATATTAATTTTAAAGAAAAAATATGTTAAAAGGGGGGAGATTAAGATGTGGGGGGAGGCGGTACATCTTATTTAGAAATATCTCTCCAAAATTCCTTTTAACATACGTGCATGCCGGGCTTCATCCCGGGAACTTTCATCAAAGAAATCATGTGCAGGGTCAATATCACATTCTTTTGCTTTTTTAGCGGCGGCCTTTTTTTCGTTGTTGGCCATGGTCTCTCCTTCCAGCATCATTTCCAGATTTTCTTTCAGGGATGGTTTTATAACTTCATTCATTTCTGCAAAGTGTGATGCATGTTCTGCTTCTTCCCAGGCTATGGTTTTTAGTACTTCAGCCACTTCTGGAAGTCCCTCTCTTTGGGCTAATCTGGCCATAGCTAGGTACATACCTACTTCCTGACATTCGCCATTAAAATTTGCTTTCACAGCTTCTTCTAGTTCAGTTCCTTTACATACTCCAATTTCATGTTCGTTTATTAATTCCATATTTTTGTCTCCATATAGATTTTTTTAGTTAGGGGGGATAAATTTTATATTTAAAGAGATTTTATTTCCTGAGCCAGCTTTTTGCCTGTCTGGAAACATTTATCCAACTCATCTTCATTTGGAACATATAATATTTCATATTCTTCTTTTACATTGAATCCACATTCTTTAAGGTCTCTTGATAGTGTAGCTGGAGCTCCACCTTGGCCTCCCATGGATCCAAAGGTCACGGCTAGCTTTTCAAATCCAGTTCTATTGAATTTTAATCCACGCAGGTAGTAAATTAGATCTCCAACACTAGGGAATGGTTCATCATATATGGTTGGAGCTCCCAGAGCGATTGCTTTACTATCTAATATGTCCTTCACAATTTCACTACGTTCATCTTCGTGGAGATAGTACATTTTAACATCAACTCCTTCGCTCATTACTCCTTCTGCCATGGCATGTGCCATTTTCTGAGTAGAATAATGCATGGTATCATATATTATGGTAACTTTGTCCTGGTTGTTTCCACTAGCCCAATCACTATAGGCTCCTATGATTTTCATGGGATCAGTCCAGATTTGGCCATGTGCTGGAGCAATCATATTGATTTTATCCAGCAGTCCTAAGTCTATTACTTCCTGGAATTTTTTCAATACCAGTTTGGATAGTGGTGTTACTAGGTTGGCATAAAATTTTTTGGTAGCATCCATCAAGACATATTCTGGTATTTCGTGATCATATCGTTGTGGGAAACATAAATGTTGACCAAATGCGTCGTTAGGGAATAAGATTCCATCTTCTACAAGCAGGGTAAACATACTGTCTGGCCAGTGTAGTAAAAATGCCTCTAAAAATGCTAGAGTTTTTCCTCCGAGTTCAAGAGCTTCGCCAGTACCAACGGTGACAAATTCGGCCCCACCCAGTGCAGGAAAATGCTTTAATAATCCTTCAATAGCAATTTCAGTACAGTAAATAGGTGCTTGTGGGAATTTTTTATGAAGTTCTACCAAAAGCCCACTGTGGTCTTTTTCCACATGGTTTTGTACAATAACATCTACTTTGACTTCTTTGCCTTCTTGGGCAAATGCGTCTTCTACTCTTGCCATTAGTTCTGGGAAATTTCCAGGATATGCATTGTCCACTAAAGCTACTTTTTCATCTCCAAAAACAAGGTATGCATTGTAACTGGTTCCATTCAATGTATATCCATGATAAGTTCGAATATCCCAGTCTAAAACTCCTACCCAGTAAACGCCGTCTGTAATTTTAGTTGCTTCTGCTTTCATTTTTTCACCTAATTTTTCACATTTATTTTAATCATGAGAATAATATTTGTTCGTGCTTCCTCGAATATACTATACTATACGAACTAATATTTAATGGTTTCTGTTCGTTTCTAGGCGAACAGTTTATATGGGAGAAAATAATAGTTATTATATAATTATTTTTGTTCCAACATATGCGAACTAGTATATAATAAAAGAGCCATACATTTTAACAGGTTGGTGCCACGGTGGTTTCAAAAAATAAAAATCAGATAAATAAAAAAACAGGGCAGTTAAGTAAGCCTATAACTATTTTTGCTACAAAAAAAGGAGTTAATGTGGTAAAAAGTCCTGTAAAATCATTAATTCTCAATGCATTAAATGAAAAGGATCTTAGTTTTGATGAAATAGTTAAAATTGCAGGTAAATCCAAATCAACGGTATCTGCACACCTCAAATCATTGACTCGAGATAGTGTTATCGGCTCCAGAACTCATCCCCATGATCAGCGAAAAAAGATATTCTTTATAAATTCCCGATACATAGGGGACATGAACCCTCAAGAAGCAATTGAAAGAGAAGAACAGAAGGTAGAATTTTTAATTCAGAATCTTATTGACCAGGGTAACCCATTTGAATTTTTCCGTTTAATGTTTCATACTCTAAGGGTTGAATTAATACAGGAAGGCATAAATATAGACCCATTACTGCACCAAGCAGGAATAAGGATTGGCCAATCATTTTATCAAAAATTACAGGATCCTGACATGGACAAAATGCTTCAAAACCTGGCCGATTTTTGGCAAGCCAATGGCCTTGGCACAATAGAAGTATTTAACAAGGAACCATTAGTAATAAGAGCTTATGATTGTTTTGAATGTGAATTACTCCCTAAAACTGGTGAATCTGCATGTGCACTTGATTCAGGGATATTAGAAGCGTTATTTTCAGGGCATTTCGCCAAACCAATGGTGGTTGAAGAAACCAAATGCTATGCTAAAGGGGATGATTACTGCTGCTTTGTCATAGGACCTGATGAAGAATAAATCCAATAAATATTTTTTTCAATTAATCACGCCTCACTGAAATCTTTTTTTACCATAAAGAAAAGATAAATTAGCAGGTGAGTTGGGTATGCATAGAGTTTTTTCCAGCACTAAATTACTTTTCACTATTATTGTTCTTTTTATCATAGTTTTTTCCATGCAACTGGCTGAACCTGCATCTGCTACCCAAACTAAACTGATTGATAAAGGTTCTCAAGTTTTTCATGATTATGCGGCTAAATCAGATGTTAAATATTCTTTTAAAACATATGCAAAAGGAAAAAAACACCTTAAAATAAAGGGATACAACTATTATTATAATTCTAAAAAAAGGATAGAAAAAAATATTTATCTTAATAAAGTGTCTAAATCTAAAATTAAAATAAGATATAATGGTAATTTTAAAAAATCCCAATTCATAAAAACTCGATTAACCCTCACTAAATACTACTGGAAAGCATACCGCAAAAAATTATTATCAACTAACAAACCACTTAAACTTTCTAAAGTCAAATACTGGGCATATCAACTTCAAAATATTGAAAAGCCTGGTGCTGTAAAGAAATTAGCTGCTTCAAAGTATGATTTACTGGTTATTGAACCTACTCAGACGGTTAAAGATGAAGGAAGTTTCAATACTCAAAAAATAATCAATCGATTGAAGCGCTCTAAGGCCCACGATGGTATTCACCGTAAATTAGTCCTGGCATATATTAATATTGGGGAGGCTGAAGATTACCGTGGGTATTGGAAATGGTCGAAAACATGGGTCAAAGGAAAATCTAAACCTAAAGATTGGCCATCGTATATTTTAACACCCGATCCTCAGGGATGGGGCGGAAACTACCCGGTTGCCTATTGGGATGGGAGATGGAAAGATATTGTATTATATGGAAAAAATCAAAAAACAAATCCCTACTGGAAATACCGTAGTTTAGTGGATGAAGTCCTAAAAGCTGGCTTTGATGGAGTTTATCTGGATTGGGTGGAAGGATATGAAAATCCGGAAGTTATCAAAGCAGCAAAAAAGGCAGGTAAGAATCCTAAAGTAGAAATGATTAAATTTATCAAAGAGATTCGAAACTATGCCCGATCCAAAAATCCAAACTTTATTATAATTCAACAAAATGCTGCTAATTTAGCATATGGGTATTCAGAAGCATTTTATATTGTCGATGGGATTGCACAGGAGTCCATATGGTATGATTGGAATCATAAGAAAAATCATGATATTTCAACAGATCAAATATTGACGAAAGAGTATATTAAATACTTAAATCGCTATAAAAAAGCAGGAAAAGCTGTTTTTAACTGTGAATATGCTGTAAAAAAAGCAAAAATAGCATACTTGAAGTCTAGAAAAAATGGCTTTATCCCTTATTGTTCAATGAAATTACTGGATCGATTGTCTAATACTCCGCCCTGGAATTACTTAAATAAAAAAATAAAGGTTATTTTGAAAACTTAATTAAGGTAGTGGATAAATATTTTTTATTCTTGGCAAAACCTTCATTAACTGTTTCATCTTCCATACTGCAGTTTTGTACAGAAATTATTTCTTTATGCCGGGTATCTTTTTCAATAGTATCCTCTAAAAGTTGGCTATGGCGCGAGGTTTTCATAACCACAAATGTATCTCCGCCTTCTAAGATACTATCTAATCTATGGTCAACCTTAGGTACTATTATTAGAATATCATCTTTTTCCACCAGAGGGATACCCGCACTAGCTGCACAACCAGTAAAGGAGGTTATACCTGGAACCATTTCTACTAAAAATCCTTTTTTCAGTATGCGTTTTTGGAGGTAAGAAAAAGTACTGTATATGGACGGATCCCCCAAAGTCACAAAAGCCACGTCTTTTCCTTCTTCTAAATGCCTTTTCACCATTTTTGCAGCGCGATCCCAGTGTTCTTCCAAAGATTTCTTATCTTCTGTCATAGGGAAAACAGGTTCCATTACAATATAATCATCGTTTCTCTGATCTAATGCTGATTGTACAATAGACAGTGCAATACTTGGCTTTCCAGGGGCAGATCTTGGAGCACATATAACATCTGCCGACTTCAATACTTTATCTGCTTTAATAGTAAGGAGTTCGGGGCTTCCCGGCCCCACTCCCACTCCTATAAGCTTTCCTTTTGTCATTAAAACACCTATGATAATTGTAAATTAATATTTGAATTTAAAATTTGTTATAAAAATTAAAATATTGGAATTTTATTTTTTAAGCAAGGTTTTCAACCAGTAATTTAACATTGGCAAAGAATGCTTTTAAATTTTACACATATAATAATGTGTGATATTAATTGGTATGTTATTAATAGTTTTCAGCTGGTCTCTTTAAACCTATTTATAGCATCAAAACTAATATAGGTGGCATGGCAAACCCTCTTTTTTGTCCCAATTGTGGAATGATGAAAAGTCGTTGTATATGTGGACCAGACGATGACATTAGAAAAGATACATCTCTATTCGAAGCTAAGTTTTTATCCAGAAGGAAAAATAAGAAAAATGATGATAATATTTCTCGTCCCACAGTTTTATCCCCCTCCCGTCGAAGAGAAATAAAAAATAAATTTCCACATATTGAGGATGATATTATTGAATCTTTTCCTTTTCCAAACCCACGAGAGGGGCAGTTAGATATTATTTCTGATATTTATAACGCAATTGAAGAAGGATATAAATATATTGTGTTGGAAGCTGGAACCGGCACAGGAAAATCACCAATTGCTACTACTTTGGCCAGAATATACAATCCGGCTTATATTCTGACTATGACCAAGCAGCTCCAAGCACAGTATGCGAATGAATTTGATTTTCCACTGGTAAAGGGCCGGGGGAACTTCCAGTGTAAACATGATGATCTGGAATCGGGGTGTGATATAGGGACATGTCAGACCACTCCCCGCAATAGGCCATTCAACTGTTCTTATGGTGTGAGCAAAGCTCCTACTCTGGGCAATACCGAAGCTTTCACGGATTCTTATGGTAATTCCATATTCTATCAGTCTAATGACCATTGCCACTACTGGAATCAAAAGGCAGATGCTGTAAATGGTGATATAACTTTAATGAACTATGATTATGCTCTTTTAGAACTCAATTATGTGGGCCACTTTGGCAAACGGGAATTAATGATACTTGATGAGGCGCATAATATTGAAGATAAGCTCATGAAGAGGTTAGAGGTAAATATATTTAATCAAAGATTAAAAAAGGACCTCAACACAGTGCTTTCTAAAGAGTTAATATCTTCTCCAGACCCTCAAGATTGGATAATGCAAGTTGAAGCAGTTTATAAGGGATATAAAGAGTTAAATCTCAAAGATCTCCCAAAAAACAAGGCAGATAGGGTGAATCGTACTGTTTCTCGTTTGGAAGATTTAACAGATAAATTAGAAAAAGAACCAAAGAATTGGGTGGTTGATTTTAATCAGGAAGAAGTATCCTTTAAACCCCTCAGAGTACACCAGTATGCCCATGAACATTTATTCCGCCATGCAGAGACATGTATATTTATGAGTGCTACTATTCTCTCCCATCAGATGTTTTGCAAGTGGCTGGGTTTGGATCCTAAAGAAGTATATTTTGTTAAAGTGGATAGCCCTTTCCCTGCTTCTAAACGACCAATAGAGTTTAAATTAGCAGGTAAAATGTCTAAAAATAGGATAAAAAGGACAGCTCCGGATACGCTACCCATTTTAAATAAGATACTTAAAAGGCACAAACATGATAAAGGATTGATACATACTCACAATTATCAGTGTCAAAAATATTTAATGGAAAAAGTACCTAATTCTCGTCTGGTAGGACATAATTCTGCTAACCGAGAAAGTGTTCTCTATCACTTTGAGGCCAGTCGCAATCCACTGGTTTTAGTAAGTCCTTCTATGAGTGAAGGAGTTGATTTACCATATGACCAGTGTCGTTTTCAGGTAATATATAAAGTACCTTTCCCTTATCTGGGGGACAGACAGGTTAACTTGAGAAGACAAAGAGATCAACGTTGGTATGCTTATAAAACAGTCATGACTCTCATGCAAGCATATGGGCGTGGAATGAGGGCTCATGACGATGAGTGTTACACTTATGTTCTGGATGAAAATATAAAAATGTTGTTTAAGAGTCCGTTATACCGTTCCCTGGTTCCTCAGTTCTTTAAAGAAGCAGTGATTGAAGAAGATTAAATATGCCTTAATCATTATACATCCATGATAAGGGGTCTTTCCCATCAGGGAACATAGCACCAAATGGTTCAAATTTGTTAATATCTTCAATGGTACAAAAATGCATGCCTTCATCTGAACCCACCATCATCAATGGCTTAGCAGATTCCACGTCCCAGCTGCCGTCATGGGGGTTGTAAACATTGTCTTTTATTTCCAGATGAACCACCTGGCCCATTATTAACAAATAAGGAAAACCCTGGTATTCTTCTTCATATATGGAATGTAATTTGCATTCCATCCAGGCATAGCAACCTTCTATTCCTGGGGCTTTAACTTTTTTAGAAGGCCTTTCTTTCAGGTCTGCTAATTCAAATTCATTTACATCAAAAGGAACATGTGAAGAAGTAGGTATTACTTTATCTACCAAATTTGCCCCGGCTAAATTAATAACAAATTCTTTGGTGCTCTTTATATTCACGAAAGTATCTCTCATTTTCGCAGAAGCTACACATATCAGATCAAAAGGCCTTAAAACAGGCATGATGCATGAATATGGTGCAATATTGCGTATTCCTTCTTCACTAATGGTTGATATAAAAGTTACAGGAAGAGGTATTAAAGATTCTCTTTTAAAATTTTTTAATATCATTGCATCACCAAATTCATTTAATTGTATGATACATATAAATCTTATTAAATATATAAAAAGTATTACTTAACTGGCATGATACCTAGTTTTTTTAAAATACTTGGAATTAAGTTCTCAAGAGGCCTCGAACGAAAGGATTGATTTTTCAACTTAACTGAAAATCCGGCCTCTATCAACGAACTGTAAAATTTAAAATTGATAATAGCGGACCCGGGGGGATTTGAACCCCCGACCTTGGGATCCGAAGTCCCACGTCATATTCCAGGCTAGACTACGGGCCCAATATAATTCATATTATCTAAAATAATAGACAAATTAGTTGTTAGGTGGTTTTCCCTTATAAAGTATTCGTTGGTTTGAAGATATAATCATATTTTTATTAATAATAAAAAATAAGGCTAGGGAGATTGGAATTCTCCTTCTTCAAGGTTTTCATTTCTAATCTCAGGACCCATATTCTCTTCTAAAGTTTCCAATTTATTCATCTTGTTAAATAATAATCCAATAAATCTGTATTGGAATATTGATGCATAATTACTCAATAACAATGAAACTACAGTTCCAATTAATGCACCGGCAATTCCATAAACTTTTAGAAGTGAAAATACCTGAGCCACGGCAATAAAAATTAAAACTATTATTCCTGCAGTAAATATATATGCAAAATAATTTATCCAACCCATGTCCCCTATAAGTCCTAAAATTTTATTGAAATCAAAAATTGCTTTGAAATTTCCAGTATATGCCATATTATTCAGTGCAGTAACATAAACTAAATTTAGAACGAAGAATATGATGAAACATATAATTACTAAAATGACGGCAATGATGGATGGTAGTGTATTCATCATAGATAAAGAGACTACAAATAGGCTTAAAGGCAATATATAATAGATTATAGTTGCACTCAGAAATTTTAAACCATCAAAAAACATTTTTCCCCATTCAACAAAAGCGGGAAGTTCATTTTTTCCGTGAGTGGTATCTTCAATAATTCTTAAAAGATATCCAAACTGAAGAAATATGGGGATAATTAAGATGCTCCCTAAGTTTAGCAATAATAACCCGATATAACGATTTATGTTTTTTAAAGGGAATTTAAATGAACTTGAAATCATATCTCCAATTTTCATAACCAATACCTCCAAGTATTATAATACAATATTCTTTTTTATTATTATACATTTCGAAAAAAATAGGGTAAATTCATAAATATAAAAAAAATTAATGGAATTAATTCCGGTTGTATTCCTTAAAACATGGTATGCAAACGATGTTCCCTTCTTCTATTCTAGCCCTGTGTTCTGCCACATAATCTCCACATTTTTCACATTTAATAGATTGAAATAAACGGGCTTCTTCAGGTTCTTCCATTGTTACATGTTCTAATTTGAATAATTCGTCAGCAGACATTTCCAGAATTTTTTCAGATAAATCATTTTTCCGGGATTTAAATTCTAATTTATCTTCATGTGTGCCCTCTTTGGAAAATGCTTTAGTTCTTATTTTAGAAAAATCAGAATCAAGTTCGTCGATAGATTTTTTTAATGATAATCTGATTGATTTACCTGTATTGCGATTAAGGAAAGTATATACTTGTTTTCCATAATCTTTAAAGATTAAATTCCCCTTACCTAGGGTACAACCGGTAACTACTTGGATGGCATCTACACTACAGCTATCATTTTCCACAATAGTTAAAAATTCTTCATCAACGGGTCTATCTGATTGGAGTTCTTTTAGAGATATTTTAGCGGCACGGTATCCAATAGCGGTTCCGGGACATACATGCCCGTGAAATTTAGTTACTTCTGAAAATGGGATTATTTTTTGCATTAAATTCACCAGCTTTTTATATGACTTTTTTTTGGTTTAAATTTTCATATTTTTAAAAAGAATTATTCCGAATTTTTAACAAATCGGGGCTTTCTAATATCATTCATAGTCTTTTTTTCATTTTCTATTTTCCCCGGGTAGATTAGTCCCATAAATCGACCTTGGAAGCAGTATTCAAATGAACTAATCAGTAATCCACTGATTATGATGCTTATGATGTAGCCATTGATTCCATAATTTTTAAAGAGGTCGGGCAAGATCAGACCAAGGATAGTAGTCAAAGCAACTACTATCAAAAAGAAAATACCACAAACTAGATATTTTCCCCACCCCAACACTTGAATCTTTTTATAAATAGATTTGATCTCAAATGCAGCCCCTACTTTATCTTTATAAACCATTCTAGGAATAGCTATTACTTGTATTAAGTAACCAAGAGATACTAATATTATTCCAATAATTAACAATAAAAGAGGAATGGGGCCACTAAATAGGGACATGTAATCCATAGTGTAGTATGGGGCAGAATACATGGCAATGGTTTGATTATTGATATGTCCCGAAGTAATCATGTTACTTAAGGACGTAAATATGGAAATTATTAACGCAGCATATATGAATAGTAACCCTGGAAGAGAGTATGCAATATTAACCACGAGAAATTTAATACCATCAATAAACATATTAGTCAAATCTTCAAAAGGAGGCATTTCTCGGATTCCTTGGGAGGTATTTTTGATAATTCGAATCATATAACCTCCAGCTAATATTAGGGGTAGCATGAGTGGACTGAATATTAATATAACTCCTAATATTAGAAATCTAACTGGATTGGAAAATGGAAAGCTAATTGAGTCCGATATTATTTCTTTAATTTGCATTATTTGGCCTCTAAACGGAATTATTCAATTTTTTGGGATATATTAGTCCTGTGAATCTGGATTCGAATGTAAATAGGTAGGTATAGACTACTAAAGTCACTACAATAAATCCTATGGCATATGATCCCGTGTAAATTTTAAGTATTTCTGTTACATATTTTATTAATAAATTCAGCACTTCCCCCAAGAGAGTGAAAATAGTAATTAATGCTAGGTATTTAGCTCCACCTACTCTGGAAATAAATCTAAATATTTTTTTAAAATTAAAGGCACTTTTAAATTGTTTTTCATGGGCCATATTGGCTAAACACATTATATAAATGCTGTTAATAATTATTGTAAAAACAGCTTCAATAACCAGGATAAAGTTGCTATCTAATTGAATGTAAGATGAAATTATGGGATTTATTATCCATAACAATGCATAAAATACAATTCCAAATATTATTCCCAGTGCTAAGAATTTTAATCCATCCATTAACAGTTTTTTAAAGTCACTAAAATCTGGGTGTTCTTTTTGTCTGTGGGTACTGCATTCAACTATTCTTAATAAATACCCACATGCCATAATGCCGGGAATAATTAAAAAACTGGTTAAAAAAAGTAACAGTAATGTAAAATATTTTTTTAAATCTGTAAAAGGATAACTAATAGAATCCACTAAAATTTCACTAAAATACATAATTGATCTCCTACAATGTGTTATTATCAATTTGAGTAGAAGTCATATAAGCTTAGCGATGAAAAAAATATTTTTAAATACGTTCTTTATATTCCATTTCCTGGAATTTAATGGTAAATTTAGTCCCTTGAGAAGAATTTAAGTTTATTGCACCGTCTATCTGTTTTACTAAACTGTAAACTAATTGAAGGCCTAAACTGCTAATTTCGTCGAGGTTAGGTGGTTACTCACCTACACAGTCCAGTAAACCATCAACTTTGACATACTTTTTTAATATAAATTAATAATTTTATTCTCATTCCAATTTCAATTTTACAAAAAAGCAACAACCTGTTTTTAGTGATAATATGTTTTCAGAAAAAATATAAAATCTAATTATTACTAAAAATAAAAATATGAATACATTAAAAGAATTCAAAACCTGGTTAAAATAAACCAACAATAAATGCCAGGACCCAGATCTAAAATACTTCATAAATATAATAGAAATGTACGAAGAAGAAAAAAGCTATTGATTATTGTTAGTTTCATGTTCCATGTTTAATCAACTAAAAAAAAACCCATATAAATAAAAATAATGATATAAAATACGAATTATTAATTAAAATACTTTTTAAGGGGAGTAATTTTTAATGAATAAACCAAAATTGATAACAATAATAGGATTATTTATTTTACTAATAATAGTATCTGGTTGTACTTATCCATCTACAAGCCAAGTAACAGTGGGAAACAGTACTTTTCAACTCACAAGTGACTGGCATTATATTTTAAATAGAAATAATACAAATGACACAAGAATAATTATAAATTCCGGGGAAAAAAATATAATTGTACAACAATACCCTGATATAAATAGCTATCAAATAAATAGTGAGAATAATAACTTAACTACAACCATAAATGGTACAATCTGCAAATGCAGCTATATACCGCCTGCGGCAATTTGGTTTGAAAAAAATAACAAATATTACAGTATAAACTATATACCCAATAAACATGACGGTTCACCAAAAAATGGAACTCAAGCCAGACCCTATTTTGAAGAAATAATAAGCACTTTAAAATAAAAAAATATTAGAGAGAGCTTAGTCTTTAAATGTTTTAAAAAAACATTGCTGAATATTTTTTAAAAAATAAGAATAATTTAATGAAATTATTCTTTTTATTTTATTTCGAATCCTTCTATGAATGTTTTTAGTAGTCCGCTGCTTCCAAGTGTTGGTTTTGTTCGTATATGTACTTTAAAGTATTTGTAGTATCCTGATCCACTTGCCCAGTGTGCTACTTCATATTCGCTGGTATTAGCGCCACAATATACATAGGGATTAGAGAAAGCCGATGTCCATGGTCCATCTGAGGAATTAGAAAAAGATAACCAAATTGCTCCATATGGATACCATGCTTGGAATCCAACATCACTATATACTGGATCCGTAGTTTTAAATACAAATGTAGGGGTTCTGGCGCCGGGGTTTAGATATACTGGTTCATCTGCTTCATAATAGTATGTTGCAGCACTATATCCGTTAGGATCACTAGTTGATGGGAACATTTCTGTGTTATATAAATGCATTTTTTCTTTTTCTACATCAATTGTTTTAGTGTCATTATTATTGGTTTCATTAGATTCAGTTACCTCACCTAGTGAATCGACAAAAACTCTAAGAACATGTTCACCATTAGTTGATGGTGTCCAATTAAATTTTATTTTACTAGTTGAATTTTCTAGTAATCCTTGTACTCGTTGCGTTCCTATAATTGTAAAGTTCATATCGTTATTTTCATCAGGTGATGAACAATTTTCTAATAAAGTTACTTGGAAATCACCTGTACCTTCAGATTCATTATTTGTTATGTCAACTGAAACGTTAGTTAATTTGTTTTTGTATACTTTTTCTGGAACTTCTAACTTAGGTTTAAGGTCTGGTAATGCAACTGTTACATTAGCAAAATCATCATTATTTGTTTCATTTGTTTCTATTGTAACATTTTCTGAATCTGCAACAACTTTTAAAAGATGTTTACCTCCTGAATTTGGAGTCCAATTGAAAGATACATCTTCACTAGAAGGATATAACACACCATCATCTTTACCACATAAAGCCAATACCGTTTTTTGATCCACTAAAACAAATTTAGGTGGTGTATCTCCATCAGCAGGTGTTGTGTTCTCATATAATGATACTTTAAATGGTCCACATGCACCTAATCCTTCATTATAAACAGTTGAATCACCAGATTTGACTAATCTTAAAAAAGCAGGATCTGCTTTAGGTGGTGGAATTCTTTTAGGTCCTGTTGGTGCAATTGCAGGTTATGCATTAGTTAAAAAAGAAGATAAACCTAAAATTAAACAAAAAGTTGTAAATAACGACCATGATTTTAAAAGATCTTATATCGAAATTCATGATTATAAAATTGATGTTAAGAGTAAAAAAACGAATACATGGCCTATTCTTTTTGATAATATTCATTCAATTAGTTATTCTGAAGACTCAAATAGTTTTGAAGTCATAAGGACTGATGAAAGTTGTTATCATTTTGTAAATGAAACAAATGATTCTGAATTTACTGAAAAATTATTTGATAACTTACAAACTAAATTTAATGCATATATTGTAAAGAATCCTGTTAATTAATCTTATGCAAATGAGAAATAGAAGAAGGATGGTATTCAGCTTTTTATGTAGAATTTCATCATCGAGATATCCAAAAATTTCCTTAAAACAAGTGTTAGTTTTTAAAATTTCTCCTTTAGGAGATGTAAGTAAAATAGCATTCACACTATTTTCAAAAATTAGTTCATATAATTCTGGGTCCGGATTATTATCCCTGTGGCTCATAGTCCCCCCTAAAATAATTATGATTAATGTATAATTATGACATTATATTAAAATAAGACTTACTATTATTTTCAAACACCCATAAAATCCATTATAAATAAAACATTTAACTAACATTTATTATTGAATAAGTTTCACAGGAGATTACTCATGCTTGCCAAAAGAATTATTCCATGCTTAGACTGCGACCTTCAAGTACCTCACGGAAGGGTAGTAAAAGGTGTAGAATTCAAACAAATAAGATATGCTGGTGAACCAGTGGATCTGGCCACTAAATACTATGAAGATGGAGCAGATGAAATAGTGTTCCTGGATATAACTGCCTCCCACGAGCGAAGAGAGACCATGGCTGATGTAATTAGGGCCACCACTGAAAATGTATTCGTGCCTATCTGTGTGGGTGGGGGTATCAGAAAACCAGAAGACTATGTTAATATGCTCAAAGCTGGAGCAGATAAATGTTCCACCAATACAGCAGCTATCCACAACCCTGATTTAATTAATGAAGCATCTAAAGTTGTGGGGTCTCAGGCATGCGTCATTGGAATCGATGCCAAAAGAAGATACATCCAAGATGAGAGCGAGGCCAAAGACAAGATAATTGTGGAAACCGATAAAGGTCTGTGCTGGTTTGATTGCAGTATATATGGTGGTCGAGAATTTACAGGAATGGATGCTATCGCCTGGGCCATGGAATGTGAAGACCGCGGTGCTGGGGAGATTCTTTTAACATCAATGGATAGGGACGGTACCAAAGATGGTTATGACCTTGAATTAACCCGAACTATAAGTGAAAGTGTGGACATTCCTGTCATTGCCTCGGGTGGTGTAGGTAACCCACAACATATCATGGAAGCTTTCACTTTGGGCAAAGCAGATGCTGCTTTAGCTGCAAGTATATTCCACTTTGATGAGTATCCAGTACCAATAGTGAAGGGCTTCTTGAAGGAAAATGGTGTTGTGGTCAGAGAGTAATTTTTTATTTTTTGAATAGATTAATTAATACTGGCGATCTTAATATACTAACAGTGAGTAATCAGGCGATCTAATTGCAAAAACGAAAACACATTTTCCTTGACGAAAACGCTAAAATCGAGCGTATGGAAAGGAAAATTAAAAAATACGAGAGATACAAGCCACACAAACTGAAAACTGCTGAAGAAGACTTCAGATTGCAGGAAAAATTAGCTATGCTTAGTGTGGTTGCTAGTAATTTCATGATGACTGGCCACAGTCCAACCCTGGTTTTAACCAAAAGGGAAGAAGGAGACGAGATACTCATGCCAGTGGGTGGAGGTCAAAAAGATAGAGCCAAGGAGATCATATGCAAAGCAGATTTTCGTAAACTCTATCGGGGAGGAAAAGGTAGAAAAACCGATCCTTTAATGATAGTAACAGCCATCTGCATGTATGTCATGCGGAAGGACAATCCTCGAAGAGGGGATATTAGGTATTCTAATGATTTTATTAGTAAAACTGGCGTAACTAAGGAAATTTATCAGCATATAAGCCAGAAATTAGATGATTTTCAGAATTCTTAAGGGGCATATTTGCAATACTGGGCAAAAATCCAAGTTTGTTTTTTATTCCCGTATCTTGCGCTATTGAATCAGATAATTAATTGAAAAATTAAAGTGAAATCTATTTTTTTAACTTGTCTTTGTATTTGGAATAAAAAGCAGTTTATTACTATTCTATGGATCAGATTGTTAATTGCTAATATAATTCACAAAATTATATAATCTTATTTTAACAAAAAATATTGTTAATGTCCAGAAAAACTGAATGGTACCAGATGTCCCTGGAGAAAACTTTTAATATTTTAAAATCTAGTGAAAAAGGACTAACCTCGGATGAAGCAAGTAAAAGACTGAAAAAGTACGGATACAATGAAATCACTTTTAAGAAAATCAGCCCCATTTTAAGATTTCTCAAACAGTTTAATAATCCTCTAATCTATGTTTTAATTGTCGCGGCTATAGTTACTGCTCTACTGGGAGAGTTAATTGATGTAGGGGTTATTTTAGGAGTAGTAATTGCTAATGCCACAATTGGATTTATCCAGGAAGGCAAAGCAGAATCCTCCATTGAAGCTTTAGAGAAAATGATGGTCCATGAATGTCAAGTGCTCCGTGATGGAGAGAAAGTGACCATTCCATCTCGATTGTTAGTACCCGGGGATGTAGTTCTACTGGAAAGTGGAACCAAAATACCCGCGGACTTGCGAATATTCCAATCTAAAAATTTACACGCGGATGAAGCATCCTTAACTGGGGAGTCTATGCCGGTCCGTAAAAACTATAAATCAATCCCTATTGACGATCTTTCTCCGGGTGATCAAAAATCGATAGCTTTCAACGGAACATTCATCACTCAGGGGTCTGGGGTGGGAGTGGTTGTAGCTACTGGTGAAAAAACAGATATGGGTAAAATAGCCACGATCATGATGGAAACTAAACAAATCATGACTCCTCTCATGAAAAAAATGGAGAGGTTTACTGAGATCCTTGTCATAAGCATTCTTTTCATTGCTTTGTTAAATTTTTTATTATCTTTTTACTTTGGGTATGGTATTATTTATTCTTTCATGGCATCTGCTTCACTTGCTGTGGCGGTTATTCCTGAAGGATTACCTGCTGTTTTAACCATAGCTTTAGCTTTTGGTGTAAAAAAAATGGCGAATAAAAATGTTCTAATAAGAAAATTACCTTCAGTCGAAGCATTGGGCCATGCCACGGTAATATGCTCTGATAAAACAGGAACACTTACAAAAAACCAGATGACAGTTCTGCGTGTTTATTGTGGAAACAAAACTTACCATGTCAGTGGAAAGGGATATGCTCCTCAGGGAGATTTTCTTTTAAAT
Organism: Methanobacterium alcaliphilum; assembly: GCF_023227715.1. NCBI lineage: Archaea > Methanobacteriati > Methanobacteriota > Methanobacteria > Methanobacteriales > Methanobacteriaceae > Methanobacterium > Methanobacterium alcaliphilum. The sequence goes on along the minus strand of NZ_JALKIF010000004.1, from coordinate 56,437 downwards.
GAAAAAATGATTAATGCATCCGACCACGGAGAACTTATTAAAACCCTTCAAGCAGGGTTAATGTGCAATAACGCATCTTTAGTCAAAAATGATAATTATAATGTAATAGGCGATCCTACTGAAGGCGCATTAATTGTTTCGGCATTCAAAGCTAATGTTAAAGAAAAATTTGGCCGCCTAGATGAAATACCATTCCAATCACAAAATCAGTTCATGGCCACTCTTCATCGAGGGAATGGAAAAAATATGATTTATGTAAAAGGATCTCCGGAAAAAATATTGAAAATGTGCAAAAAACAACTTGTCAATGGGGAAAAAAAACTTTTAGAATATGATAAAATATCCACTATTGCGGATAGTTTAGCAAAAGATGCCTTAAGAGTTTTAGGATTTGCTTATAAATCAGTACCATCTAGTCAAACCAAAATCCATAAGGAAGATATGCATAAACTAATTTTTCTAGGGCTCCAAGGAATGATGGATCCTCCTCGAGAAGAAGTTATGGGGGCTATCCAGAAATCAGGGGATGCTGGTATCCGGACGGTTATGATCACAGGGGACCATGCTTTAACTGCCCGAGCTATTAGTGAATATTTGGGTATTGGTGTTGGAGAAAAATCCCTTATCACAGGTAAAGAGTTATCTAAAATGAGCATTGAGGAAATTTACCAAATTGTGGATAAAATTTCTGTGTACGCTCGGGTGGCTCCAGAACATAAATACACCATAACCACTCAACTGCAAAAAAAGGGAGAAATCGTAGCAGTAACAGGGGATGGGGTTAATGATGCTCCTGCATTGAAAGCAGCAGACATAGGCATAGCTATGGGAATAACTGGAACTGATGTAAGTAAAGAAGCCTCTGACATGGTTCTAGCAGATGACAATTTTGCCAGTATAGTGAATGCTATTGAAGAAGGAAGATACATTTTTGAAAATATACGGAAGGTCATACTTTATTCTCTGGCGGCCAATGGGGGGCAGGGGCTAATAATATTGAGCTCGGTACTACTCATCCCAATCATACCTCTTTTTTTCGTGACACTACCATTAGAACCGGTTCAGATTTTATGGATAAATCTTTTTGACTCATTATTTTTAGCTTTACCTTTAATTAAGGAACCAAAAGAAAAAGGACTACTTAAATATCCTCCTCGAGATCCTAAAGAACAGATAGTAAATTCACTATTTTTAAGAAAAGTAGGCATAGTTTCATTTGCTATGGCGTTCGGGGCATTATCCATATTTCTTATATTTGGAATGCCTGCCCTTAATCCGCTAAATGAATTATTGATTAATCAAGCCCAAACTGCTGCTTTTACCACTGTTATTCTGGTACATATATTTTATTTGATTACGGCCCGATCCCTATATGATTCAGCATTCAGCTTCAGCCCAGTATCTAATAAATGGCTTATAGTGGGAATAATATCTATTTTAATTTCCTTGCTAATGATTATTTACTTCCCCCCATTGGAAATTATATTTAGAACAACAGCCATACCTTTTGAATGGTGGCCGTTAATCATATTATTCGCTCTTCCAGGGTTTATATTAATTGAAATGGAAAAATGGATTTTTAAATTAAGAAAAACTAAAAAAAAGGATTAACATTAATAAATAATTTGTGATAGTCTATATCTATGTGATGTCCATAAATATGGGCTATTTTTCAAGTTAATTATTTTTATTTAAGTTAGATTTCCATAATCCCGTCACGAAAATATATACTACTATGACTATTAGGTGATCACTTGCCCAAAGAAAAAATGTCCAACACATCCTTTCGCTTTATGAATTTAACTTTTAAGATAATGGATTTTATTCACCCTTATATCAAAAAAAGGGTTAAAACTTTTGATATAAAGTCCGGTATGACTGTGGTTGATTATGGCTGTGGTCCGGGCAGATATACCACTGAATTTGCTAATTTGGTAGGAAAAGATGGAAAAGTCTATGGGGCCGATATCCATGATCTGGCAGTAAACCATACAAAAGAAAAAGCCCATAATATGGGCCTTAACAATGTAGAAACTGTCCTAGTCAAAGGATATGACTGTCCCCTCTCAGATGAAGTTGCAGATAGAGTGTGCGCTTTGGACATGTTTTTCATGATTCGAGAACCTAATAAGTTTCTAAATGAACTTAATAGGATCACTAAAGAGGATGGCCTGTTGATAATTGATGATGGTCATCAAAAAAGAATCAAAACCTTAGAAAAAATAAATGATTCTGGATACTGGGAGATTATGGAAGAAACTAATGATCATTTAAAGTGCAAACCTATAAAATAAGTTATAATATATTTATTTCATTTTCTAAGCAAATTTTTTAAAAATACAGAATAAAATGAATTTTTTAATAAAAATAAGCAATTCTATCCAAATTCATATTTTTTGATAGGTCGCTCTATATAGTGATATCAAAAATATCAACTACTTTTCTAAAAATTAAATTATACATAATTGCTTTATCGAAGTTTTTCTAATTTTACATGATATATGATTCCTATTTGAATTAAAGTTTTAATCAGCTTTTTCTTCTTTAGTTTTCTCTTTTGGTTCGTCGTCTGTAGTCATCACCATAGCTATCCAGCGAGTTTCCTCAAAGTTTTCCAGGTATTTGATAACTACCAGAGTTAAAGGCACAGCTAGGAACATCCCTGCAAATCCCATAATCCATCCCCAGATGAATAAGGAGACGAAAACCACATAAACAGACATTTGAAGCCCTTTACCCGTAAGTTTGGGGAATATATAACTTTCGGCAATGGTATTCACTATTACAAATAATGCAGTTATGCCCAGGGCACCCCATATTCCGTATTTAACCCATGCTACTATGATAGGGAGTATAGCGGCTATTATAATTCCAATATATGGTATAAATCCTAATATGAATGTGACTATTCCCCAAAGAATTGCGAAATTAATATCAAATAACCAAAAAATACCCACAAATCCTATTGCGGCCCAAAAGTTTACTTTTATTCGGATTACAAAATATTCAATAAAATCATTAACTAATTCAAAGGTATGTTTTAAGGCAGGACTGTTTTTTCCAAAGCCTTTTTCAAGTCTTGATTTCACATAAGGCAGTTCATATATCAAAAATATAACTGCGAATATTAGGAAAAATCCCAGTTCCACAGCTCCAGCAATATTGTCTAAGGGTAAATTAGATACAATAAATTTGAGAATCTGATTGGCGTAAGTAGCCAGGAAAGAATCAGAAGGAATGGATAAGCTAGGTAATGCAGCAATTAGCTGATTTAAACTCATGATCATAACTGCTAAAAGGCCCACGCCCAGAATAAATGTTAATGATATAGTTATAAGGACAGAAACATTGTAAGAAAATCCTTTTTTCTTAAGCCACATTAAAAAAGGATAAATAAGTATGCTGATGAAAATAGAAAGAAGTATTGGCCCCAGGATTGGAGTAATGTACTTCATTCCTATGAGTGCTAAAATAATAACTGATATAATAACGATTTGATGTAGAAAAGGTGGTATTTTGTATTCTTCAGCCAAACTTAACCCCCCATTTTTTTCAATTATTAATTATCATATTATTTGATTAAACTCCCATAAATAGAATATATTTGTTATTAATTACAAAATAGGGTAACAGATTATTTAGGAAATATTTCAGACAAAATGGATTGTGGGGTTTTTTTACAATGGAGGATGATTTTAATCTTAAATCTAGAGTTTACTGGAAACGTATGGGCTGGGGACTACTTCTAGGATTTATAAGTGCTATAGGGGCATTTATTTTTATCATGCTCATGGATTTAGGTCAGGGCTTATTCATCGCTAAAATGCCTCTTAACTGGACACCTTTTTCAGGTCCATGGTGGATGATTATTATAATGACTGTAGCTGGTTTATTGGTAGGATTAATTCACAAATTTACTTCAGCACAGCAGTTGGATGTATTTGATGCAGTAAATAATGGAAATATTGATTATAAAGCTGTACCTTCATCACTTCTAGCATCACTTATTTCATTAGTGGGGGGCTTTAGTTTAGGGCCGGAAGTTCCATCAGGGATGCTGGCTGCCGGTCTTGGAAGCTGGGTATCAAAAAAGAAAAATATGGGTCCTGAAATAACAAGAACCAATGTTCTAAGTAGTGTTTCTGGTGCTTATGCAGGGCTTTTTTCATCCCCTTTAGTTGTACTTATCATGCTTTTAGAATCAGACCACAAACAAAATGTAATCTATTATGGAACTCTTTTTATCGCAATACTATCTGCTGTAATCGGATTCAGTATATTTTATTTATTCAATGATTTAAATTATTCTTCACTGTTAGGGATTCTATCTCCGCCGGCCTATGATTTGCATTTATGGCACTTGGGGGCGAGTGTTTTGTTAGGAATAGTGGCAGTTCCATTTGCTCTTCTATTAGTAGTATCTAACCGGATTTTTGCACGGCTGGCAGAACCATTTAATAGGAAACCTGTCTTAAGAAGTATCATAGGTGGATTTGCTTTAGGGGTACTGGCAATTATCATACCATCTAGTATTGGATTGGGAACAGCTGAAATGTCTGTAATAACCTCTCAATCTGCAGAAATTGGAGTTGTACTTCTTCTTGTATTTGCACTGGTTAAAATCATGGCTTTAAGTGGAGCTTTAAACTTCGGATTTATTGGTGGGCCCATATTTCCCATGTTATTTGTAGGGTCATGTATAGGCTCGGCTATTAACTTGCTTTTCCCTCAAATCCCACCCGGCCTAGCATGGGGGTGTATGATAGTTGCGGTACCTGCGGCAATCGTTCCTATACCCATCGCTCTGGGCGCTATTGGTATAGTTATCATTGGATTATCTCCAACTAATGCTTTACCTGTTTTTATATCTGCATTAGTTGCATATTCAATAACACATGGACTTTTAGGGGCAGGCCAAGAAACACCAATTGATTCCTAATTTTTTCATATTTCAAAATTAAATTTTTTTATATAATTCTAAGGATTTTATAAGCAAATTTTTTAAAAATAAATTAATTTTAAACTCTATTTATTAAAATAAGAATTATAAATTAAAATCTTATTTTTTGATAGGTCGCTTTATATAGTGATATCAAAAATATCAACTACTTTTTTAGATTTTATTTAAGATGTATTTCAATTATTTTAAACATCATAAGATGGTATGTAATTTTTCATGTTCGCCCGGAAGGCCATCTAAACTCAGATTATTATTTATTGTACATTTAGTTTTTATCATGACCTGGATCACTCTAAAATCTGGCAGTGTATGGGTTGCAGTGATATTGCATGCCAGTGACAATTTTATTCACTCAAAATATTTTTGTTCCATTAACTGGTCAAATTAGCTTTGTATATGGTGAGTGAATCTGGAATAATCACTCTAGTTGTGATGGGTGCGGATGCAATGTATTTTGGATGATAAGGAATACATGGCCTGATTTAAGAATTAATAAGTCCAGTAAATCTGCAAATGATACATATTCCTAATTTTTTTATTTTTCTTAATTTAATGGATATTGGGATTATTCTGTGTTAAGGGGTAATTTGCTAATTTTCCAAGCAATAAACCCTCCTTGGATATTAAAAGCACCTATAAAACCTGATTCTCTCATTTTATCCATAAAATATCCTCCTCGAACACCACTTTTGCAGTAGATAATATAAGGTTGATTTTTATCCAGTTTTTCCACTTTCCTCTGGAATTGATGACCATCGTAATCTATATTTTCGGCTTTAGGGATGTGTTCTTTTTTATAGTCTTCTTGAGGGCGAATATCCAAAATACTAATTTCTGGGTGTTTTTTAATTAATTGGAGTGCTTCTTGGGGTGAAATAGTTATAAATTGTGACATAATAACTCCTCCTTCTTTACATATATATTGTTTTTTTAATTTTTATTATTGCTCGTAGAAATGGCATTCGGTTAGGAAACAAAAATTTAAGTATTTTCTATAACAAATAAATTTATATTTATTATTGGAAAAAATGGGGTTGATAATGTGTTTAAAGAAGAAGAAGACTTTAAATATGCAATGCCGGTTCATTTTGGCGGGGGAAAATTTGATCCGGATGCAAAAATCATCCAAAAAGCGATAGGCCTGGCCATAAGTTATGAAACAGACAAGGATCTTCTTGAAAATTTCATTCCAGAAGGATTTGAATTATTAAAACCACAGATTGATGTGGCTTTCAATAAATTCACGGAAATAAACTGGATGTATGGTGGACAATATAATCTTATAAATGTCTCAGCGCCGGTAAGGTTTCATGGAAAGAAAGATGATTTAGATGGGGATTATACGTTAGTAGTATGGGAAAACCGAACAGCCCCCATTCTGGGTGGGAGAGAAGAAACTGGAATTCCTAAAATTTTTGCAGATATTGAAGATTTACATATATTAAAGCCTTATTATGCTACAAATGCTAGTTATGAAGGAAACACTTTTTTAAACATGGATTTTGAAGCAACTGATGTAATAGAAGGTGATGATTTAGAACTTTTAAAATCTGAATTTAAAACTATGAATACATTAGGTTGGAGATATATTCCAAAAGTAGGAGCTCCTGGAGCTGATTTAAGTCAATTTGTTTTATACCCTCAGGGTTTGGAACTAGAAAAAGCACAAATTGGCCAAGGCGATTTAAAATGGACAGAATTAACTCCAATGCAGAATCCTGTTCAATCTCATATTATTAATAGTCTAGCTGCTCTTCCGAATAAAAAGATTATTCAATCAGTATTGATTGAAGGAAGAGCTATCCTACGTGCTATGGCTTCTAGGGTAATTGAATAAAGAAGGGGTGATATTATGGGTAATATTGATTATTATGATGGTAAAATTTGTTTGGTGACGGGTGCAAATTCGGGTATTGGATATGCTATAAGCGAAGAACTCTTGAAAAGAGGAGCTATTGTATATATGTTGGGCCGTAACCCTAAAAAGGTTGAAAAAGCCATTGAGCAATTATCCAAATACAAAGATAGAATTCATACTATAATAGCGGATGTAACTATTCAGGAACAAATTGAAAAAGCAATTAAAGACACTGCTGAAGAAGCAGGTAGTTTAGATTTTTTATTTAATAATGCTGGAGTGGGTGGTACTTTACCATTTGAAACTGCCACAATCGAGGATTGGAAAAATATAATCGATGTCAATGTATGGAGTGTAATCTATGGGGTTAATACTGCAGTCCCTATAATGCTAAAGCAGGGGTCTGGCCATATTATTAATACGAGTTCCATTGCCGGTCTTATTCCTCTTCCTTTCCAAGCACTTTATTCTTTTACAAAATTTGGTGTCACTGCTTTGTCAGAATGTCTAAAATATGAGTATGCCGAAAAAAATCTCCGTTTTTCAACTATCTGCCCGTCTAACATAGCAACACCCATTTTTAAAAAATCAATTGACGGGACAGTCCATGACCAAATTAAAATTCCTGACGATGCATATCCTGCTGATAAAGCAGCAAAATTAATCCTCGATAGGGTTTCTGAAAATAAAGGGATTATTGTTGTACCTGAAGACGAACAAATTGATTTTTGGCATAAATATGCAGTTGAGGATCCAGAAGCAGAAGAAACACTGTTAAAATTAGCAGCATATCGACGAGATGCATACGAAAAAGGCGGAAATTACTATTAATGTTGCCCTGAGGGGGAATATTTAATTTGCCATCTACAAAACAGAAGTACATAAAAATGAGAGAGGAATCAGATCTTTCCCTGGAAGTTATACTTATAATTGTTCTAGGAGTATTCATGTTCCTCTTTGGTTCACTTCTTTTTAAAATCCACATGGGTGATTTAGCATATAATCCCGATAGTACCTACGGACTCTTTTTGGTCATTGTATCTTTTCAAATTATAACTATGGGAAAAACGCCTTTTGGGGATTTAAGTCGATCATGGGCCATTATTATAATTGGGGTGCTTGCGGCAGTTCTGGGAATGGTATCTTGTTTCATTCCAGGATATCTATCTGAGTTAGTTCGTATTCTGGTGGGTCTAATTCTTTTCACGGGAGGAATTGCTCTCATGCTACAATTATTCTTCTCAAAAGAAAAAGCAAAGCTGTGGATTAAAGTGCCGGGGATATTAAAGCAATTAATCGTGGCTTGTGCTTTGGTTTATGGAATTACAATTATCGGTGGTTTAATAACATTAATTCCAGGAATAACCACGGACCCTCAAACTGCAGTTATCCTTATTATATATGGGATTAGCTTTTTTTATCTGGCATGGTGCATCCAAAAAGCAACAAGAATATATCCTGAAGAAGAGAAAAAACTTAGCTTAGAAAAAAATCCTTCTAAAAAATTTAGTTTTTTTCAAGAAACATCTCTTCCACTTTCCAGTGCCATAATAATTTTAGTAGGGACGCTTCTAGTGCTTTTAGGAGTTTTGTTATTTCCAGTGACTTCAGGGACAATTCCATTCTCTCCTGATGGCCAACTTGGCCTATTGCTGGTAATTGTTGCCATACAAATGATGGCACTGGGAGAAACACCTATGGGTCAGTATAAACGATCTTGGCTGCTTATAATTGTTGGATTAATATTTGCCGCATTAGGGATAGTTTCATGTATTGTGCCGGGAATTTTGACTGGATTAATTCAGATACTAATCGGGGGATTGAATATTTTTGGAGGGGTTCTGCTTCTTATAAAAAGGTTTTCATCCAGGAATGAAATAAAAAATTCTACTTCTGAAACTTTCATTGTTCCACCCCCTGTAAAAAAGCTAATAGTTACACAAACCATACTTAACATTGTATCAATTATTTTCGGGTTATCAATGCTTTTAGGAGGTATCATTCCAGGATTAGTTGTGGCTGTGGTTTTGGTGATTAATGGAATTTTATTATTTGCATTGATTATTCTGCTCCAAAAGATAACTAACATCAAAATCGAAATGAAAAAAGATGCTTCAGGAGGATAATAAAACATATCTCATTATAAATTTTTTATTAAATTGAGAAATAGAAATTCATTTGATCCTGCAGCTCATAATATTAAATATTAAACAGGTGCTAAAATGTTAATTTTAACCTCACCAACCCTTGAAGGAAAAGAAATAAAGGAATGCCATGGTTTAGTTACAGGGGACGCTCTTTTAGGAGCAAATCTATATAAAGACATGTTCTCTGGAGTGAGAGATGTAGTGGGTGGAAGGACTTCTAAATATGAAGAAGAGCTTAAACATGCTAGAAATATCGCCTTGAAAAGCATGGAAGAAAAAGCAGGAGATAAGGGCGCTAATGCAATAATTGGGACTTTTGTGACCTATCATAATTTGGGAGGAACCATGGGGAACACAATAATGGTCACAGTCTATGGAACTGCAGTTACCTACATGGAGTGATTAATTCCAAGAGGAATTTTATGATGCCTACACTTAAAAAATATTTTATAGAGCAGCGATGGGCACTAATTGCGGTATTTTTAGGTATTTTAGTTGGATTCGGCTCTGCGATTATTTGTATTGCCTGGAATTTAGTTATTTTTGGTTTTAATATAATGTACATTGTTTCGCCATTACTAGCGGGATTTGTTGAAACAATAATTGCTGTAAAAAAGTTTGGTAGAAGTACTGGTGCAATCAGCGCCCTTTTAACATTCATTTTAATAAATACATATGGTTGGTTTGGTCCGGGGTGGATTTTTCCCAAAGAACCTGCAACTCTCTCTTTAATAACTATTATGGCAATAGTACTCACTCTTCAGGCAGCATTCCCTACTGCAATAAATTATATCCTTATTGTGGTGGGTATGGGCACTTTAAGCAAATTCATTGATTTTTTGATAGGGGTACCTTCTATAATAAGCAGAAAAACGATTCCAATCAAAGAAACAGCTAAATTTTCCCAAGCCGATGAAGTTCAATTTAATGAATTAAAGATGCCGATAATACTTAGTCGTCGTGGGAGTGGGATGAAAATAGATAAATATTTGGGTTTAGTTGTCGGAGAAGCAGTTGCAGAAGAAAAAAAGTCAGAAGGGCGAGTTTCAAACATTTTAAAATTGATTACCCCTGTTGAACTGGATGATATAGATTTGACTACTGCTAGGAAAAAGGCTTTATCAAACATGCTAGACGAAGCAGAATCACTTGGGGCGGATATGGTGGAAGAGGTTTCAGTTGATTATCTGACAATGGGAGGTCTGCAAGGCAATGTCACGTTAATCACAGCATTAGGCACAGCTTTAAAAGTTCAAAATAAAATTTTTGATTCAAAAATAGCTGAAGAAGATTTTAAATTAGAAGAAACCAATATCTTACAAAGAGAGGAAAAGATTTCAACTGAGGGTGATAATATCTCTGATAAAATAAATACAAAAGAAGTAGTAGTTGATGAGGAGTTATCCAGCAGAATTGATCAATATATACGAGAAAAGAATAATCCCCCTGTAAAAAATTTGGAACTTGCCACTCAGGCCAAATTTAAGGAATTTGAGAACAGATATGCCAAAATATCTAACGATCTGGAAAAAATGGATCAGCAATTTGATAAATGCGGAGAATATGCTCAAAAACGAATAAATCAGATGTATGACCGCACCAATCTTGCTCATGATTATGGATTAGAAAAAAGAGGGGTTCGAATAAAAGAAGGCATCATAGGCAGAGAGGTCGTTGATGTCAATGCCATGGTGATTGGTAAAGTAAAGGATGTGGATGTAAATCCTAAAACTAAATCATTAGAAGCACTAATAATTGGTAAAGGTGGTATTTTAGGCAGTATCGGAAGTACTGCAAATGAAATTAAAATTCCTTACAATATGGTATTATCTTTTGGGGATAGAATACTCATAAAAAGATGAAGTGAGTAATAGAATTATCATTTAACTCACAAAAATCATGCTTTACCATACAGTTCTTTAAACAAGTTCTCAATGTCCTCTACTTCCTTTAGAATATATGTTTCATACATCTTTTCCAGCCTTCTAACATGTTCCACATCTTCTTTTCTAATAGTAATTTTTAAATCTTTTCCATTAGGAAGTTCAGTTATGGTAACGCCTTCTTCATAGTCTGAAGGCAAGATGTAAATGGGAACATCTGCTTTTTGACCCATAATGGCAGAATTAGAAATCAAGGTATCTCCCATCCGCATTGAAATTTTAGCCACAGTATTAGATGTGGCGGGTGCAATGAGCATGAATTCATATTTACCCACTTGTATCTGCCCGGCTAAAAAGGGAGAATTAGCGTTTATCTCAATCCATATATTATCAAAACTATTTTCAAGCTCATTGGAAATTTCATAATATTTAACTACTTGATCACCTGATTTTGATACAAAAACATCTATTTGAACTTTATCTTCGTACTGCTTTTTTATCCTCTTCATTACTTTCATTACTTCCAGTATTTTATCACCAGCACCGGTGATTCCCCAAGCAACTTTCGGTTTTTTCATTATTAATACCTCCAAATGAGCTAATTTTCAAATAAAGTGTTCCTGTAATATGATATAACTGAACCCTTCAATATTGTGGTTGATAAAGGGTCTTTTAATGCGGCATGAATTTCACCGGCAGCATATTTTTTTTCTTTCAAAATTCATTCCTGCATTGTAGTTCTATATAGAATCCAGTTCTATATAATTCTTTGTTCGATAACCTTTTATTTTATTTGCAACAATAAATTATTCATGGAGCAGAAATTACGTGAACAGAAAATAAAAATCACTCCTCAACGCTTGGAATTGATAAGGAAATTATTAGAACTAAAAGATACTCACCCTTCTTTTAGTGATATATATGATGCGATTAAGTTAGTACAGCCCAGTGTAAGTCGTTCCACGGTTCATGAAAACTTGAAATTATTGGTGGATCTAGGAATAATTAAAAGATTCCATTTTCATGGCCATGTAAGGTATGAAATGAATTTAGAACTTCATGTAAATTTGGTAGATTCATCTGGAGGAATAATGGATGTTCAAAACGATAAAATCAAAAACCATCTCCTGGAAATTCTAAAAATCATGGCAGAAGATGAAGGGATAGATATTAAATCGTTAACAGTACTTATGGAGTAATTTTGCATTAAATTCACTTTAACTAAAATAACCATTAAATTTATTTTTAATAAGAAACACCATCATCTCATGGTAAAAATTTCCAATCAGGAAACAGCGGTGCTGGGGCTGCTTTTTGAACACCATCATTACGCCTATAGAATAGAGGAAATAATGGGAAAAAGAGGGATGGATGCTTGGGTAGATATAGATTACTCTAATATAAATAATATTTTAAAGGAATTAGAATCAAAAAAATTAGTAAAAAGTAGCTGTAGTGAAGATGATCAGTCTAAAACGATTTATCATATAACTAATGAAGGCAAATCTCTTTTTAAGAAATCGATTAGTTCTATATTGTCCAAAAAAGAAAAATTAATATCTTCATTTGACTTGGGGCTGGCGAATATGTTTGCTTTAAGTGAAGACGAATTAATTCCAAGTCTTGAAAACTATTTAAAATCATTGGATGAAAATATACGATCTTTAGAATATGCTGTAGAGTTTCAGGAAAAGAATAACATCCCTATTAATTTCATTGCTATTTTTAAGAGATCTATCAGTATTTTAAGGGCTGAAAAAATATGGCTAATTGATTTTATAGCAAAAATCCAATCCCGTGATGTAAATTAAATTAGAAAATTATAATTTATTCTTTCACATTTCAATAATGTAAATCTGAGTAAATATAGTTTAATCTCGCTTATAATCCATTAATTTTCTATTTAGTGGACTATAAATATTTAAATCACTATAAATTTTATTTTTAATGAGTTATGGACTATTTAATGTGGATTATTATTCGCTTCGCAAATTTAAATAGTAATATGCCCTATATTCATATAAACCTTTAATTATTTCTTTATTCTCTGGAAACACAGTTAGAATGCCTAGTATATGTAAATTCTTTAAACTCTTTTAACTATGATAAATTAATATGGTCTAGTTTTCATTCTGCAGGCTTTTAAAGTCATTTTAACACGATATTTATGGATTACTTCAGTTTATGGATATTAAATATTCTTTAATTTATGGCCCTCAATGATGTTTCATTTAACAATAATGATTTTAGCCACGATTTCCATAATTTAATAATAGTCCTTAATGATCAGGATCATATCATATTGTTCCGTTGTATTAATATTATTTAACAAATCTAGAAAAAATAGTAGTGAGGGGGTTGAAATTGTATTAAATTCAAATATAATCGCCATAACCATACCTTTGGCATGGGCTGCAGCAGTGAGTCCTACAGCGCTCTCTGTTTTTTTGATCATGATGTCTATGGCTGATGATCGAAAACTCGCTGGATTTTCTTTTTATGCAGGGGCACTTTCTGTACTTCTTTTAACATTCATGATAGGATTTTTCATGGGTGATGCCTTAACCAACACAGGACACTCGGATCCTGCTACCATGGCATCTATAGATATATTCTTAGGCGCTATACTGGTTTTACTGGGAATAAAAAGTGGATTTTCAAATGAACACAAGAATAGCTCTACATTAGAATACTTAAAAATTGATGAGAATTCCAACAAATTTCATAAATTCCGACGTTATTTCACAGTGGGTCTTTTAACTTTCTTAATCAACTTTTCCACTGCAATCTTTGTTTTAGCGGCAGGACGGCAAATGGGAGTTGTTAAAGCAGGATGGGGGATGGATATTGCAGCACTACTTCTTTTGATTATAATCACCCTTATTGTTGTGGAAGTACCATTAGTTTTATTCATAGTTTTCCCTAAAAAAGCAGACTATGTAGTAAAACCAATTAACAAATGGCTTTTTAATCATACAAATTGGGTAATGGCTGCTTTTTGCCTGATTATAGGATTAATTATCATGTATAATGGTTTAAATCGCTTAAGGATAGTTTAGTAAAAGGTAGTTATATGAAACATCAATTCAACATAAGTTATAAAAACACAGGGCCTTTTGACTTAAAAAACACCATATACAGTGGTCAAACCAGCCAACCACCGTGGCTGGAGATTCACAATAACTTTAAAGAACTTGTATTGATTGAAAATACGCCTTGCATAATAAAAATACATCACGAAGACAGTAATCCTTATTCAAATATGAATATAATTGCACAATGCAGAGATAATATTCCTAAAAATAGTATAAAATCAAAAATAAGGGAAATATTCAGTTTGAACCATGATATGAATAGATTATATGGATTTTTGGAGAGTGATAGTCAGCTGGCACCTACTGTTGAATTTTGCAGGGGTTTAAGACTTTTCAACGCTCATGATCCATTCGAATGCATCATATCTTCTATATCTTCTGCTAATTGTTCAATTTTGCGTTGGACTCGATCGATAAAAGATATAAAACAAAAATGGGGCGAAAAATATTCTATTGATAATGGAGTTTTTCACTTATTTCCCTCTCCTAATATAATTTCTAAACTTCCTGAAAGCGATCTGGAAGAAATGCAGAGATGTGAAGATAATCTTCCTGAGGGGTTCCAATTCAACAACAATCTTCAGGCATGCGGTGTGGGTTATCGAGCTAAATATATTATTCAAGCAGCAGAAATGATTGAAAATGAAATTTCAATGGAAAAATTGGCAAAAAGAAAGTATGAAGATGCATTTGAAATCATTTTAGAACTACCGGGTGTAGGGCCTAAAGTTGCGGACTGTATTTTACTTTATGGCTTTGGAATGACAGAGGCATTCCCTGTAGATGTGTGGATTAAAAGAATTATTTGTCACCTTTATTTCGATGGAAAAGATGTTTCAGTACCTAAAATAAGGGAATTTGGCATGGAAAGATTTGGTGAATATGCGGGATACACTCAGCTTTATCTCTTCCACTATGCGCGAAAATCAGGGCTTTTAGATAAATTAACACCTGAGAAAAAATAGTAAATTTGGATTTTTTAAAATATATTTTAAGAAACGGTGATTAAATGGGCCAACTGTTCCGGACTTTGAATGAGTTTAGCGAGGTTTCAAACAAATATTATGAAAAGATAAGGGATATTTTAGAGAACGAATACTGTTGGAAGTGCCCGCAGCGATCTACTAGTAATATTATTTCTTGCAAGGAAGTTGATGCATGGATAAGATTAATCATGGCTCT
This sequence comes from Methanobacterium alcaliphilum, assembly GCF_023227715.1. Taxonomy (NCBI): domain Archaea; kingdom Methanobacteriati; phylum Methanobacteriota; class Methanobacteria; order Methanobacteriales; family Methanobacteriaceae; genus Methanobacterium; species Methanobacterium alcaliphilum. Next base: position 41,312 of record NZ_JALKIF010000004.1, on the reverse strand, counting down.
GGAAGATGGACTAAAATCTAAATGGATTAAAGAGGGATATTCTAAAACCCGGATACAGACGATTCAAGGAAAATTCATGGAAAAAAAATCCTTAAAATCTAGAAACCAAAAGAGGTTAATCATTAGACTAAATGAAGATAAAAAACCATACTGCAAAAAGGGGGAATATATAGTATTAAAAGAAGAATTTTTTAATATAAAAAAAGATGATCTGGTTTTAGTATCTCAAATTTGCCCTCTGGCCAAATATTTTTATTTAAAAATCGATTTCATGGATACACCATTCAAAATTGAAAAAGTTAAACGTGTTTTCTATGAACATGGAATAAAATATATTGAGTTTAGTGATGAATCAAGAATAGAATGTTACAAGGTCCAGGGACCTATAACTAATATTTTTTCAAAAAAAGACGCGATTGACAAGGAACTACATTTAAAATAAAATTAAATTAGTTTCAGATATTTCGCTACAAACGCTACAGTCCAGATTAGGCCCATTCCTAAAAGTAAGTAACCTGAAACGCCATTTTCTTTTTTAAAATAGGAATATGCTCCATATAAAACAACACCGATGGTGAATATAAACATCCAAATATTGGGTTGGCTGGTTAAAACAACGTAACTTCCTAAAATAACGCCTGTAATGAATAAAAGAGCGCTCATTTGTTTATAACTTGCCAGCATTTCATCGTAATTTTGATTTTTCCACTTGTCATCCATTTCTCAGAACCCCTCGGGATAATTATTTTTTCTTTTTAATTATATACTTTTTTCATATATAATGTATATTTTTTTGATTTGAGGGCAATGGGGAGAATATTGATAAATTGAAAAATATTTATCTTCATAATGGAATAGGAATAATAAATGGGATGTAAGGAGGAGTGGCATTTGGATAAAACATATGGAATTGCAAATTCTGTTGTAAACGATGTTAATCAAGTTAAAAAACAAATTTCAGATATGTTGCCAATTTATTCTTTTAAAGAAATTTCTGATGTGGTGTTTGAAGAAACAAAACGCCTTACAAACAGCAAATATTGCTATGTTGCATATGTGGACCCTGAAAACAAGGATAGTGTGGGTATTTCCTTCTCACATCTTACGTCTACTTGCCAATATTATGCGGGTTTAGGTGAAGCCAGATTTAAAATTAGAAAAGATGGAACTTATGGAGGCCTTTTGGGCTACTCTCTGGATACTGGCGAATCTTTCTTTACACACGATCCTAAAAATCATCCTGCAGCTCATGGCATACCTCCAGATCATGAAGTAGTGAATCAATTTCTTTCAGTGGCTGTTAAAAAAGGAAAAAATATATTGGGTCAGATCGTGCTGGCAAATTCTTCTCAGGATTATGGCAGAGAACATTTGTATATTGCTGAAGAAATTGCAGAGGTATATGCCGAAGTTATTTTAAGTAAACTATAACCCTCATTTTTCTGCTATAAAATCATTGGGTAGGCCTTGTTCTAAACATTTTTCCAGCACTTTTTTCAGTTTCTTTTGATGTGGGGGCCAGGCCATGTATAATAATCCCCTAATTTTTAACCAAGAGGAAGCTTCTGGAGTTTCCATTAGTTCTTGCATTTCGTGAACGTTTCCCATTCCCGCCAGGTGGAAAATATTGGGATGCGCATTGGCATAATAAACTGATTCTGCAAACCCTTTACCAATCAATTCATCATTTTTGTTTTTTATGTACACTCCGCCCTCAGAATATTGGGCTCCGCTAGCATTGTAGCCGGTTTGCCCTGTTTTAACAATGGGGGTCATTGTGAAGTTGCGTATTTTCTCGGGCACCATTTCATCAAAATTAAATTCCCATCTATCTGGATACCAAGTATTGGTTATAAAATAATGTTCAGGATAAGATGATTTAACACTTTTAATCCATTTATCTATATTTAATGTTCCTTCAATATCAGTCACTGTGTTTTCAGCCGATATTAACTGTCCTCTTACATCAACAGTCATTTTGCCTGGTGATTCTTCTCCAGTTAGCCAGTAAAAGTCCAGGTTTTTATCGGTATGTGGGGCATACATGGTCATTTCGGTATTATCATTAAATTGGGCCATGAACCAATCCCAACCCCTAGAATGTGATGGTTTACTTAAGACACTAGCAGCCCGAACCACTTCGCATCGCGAATTTCCTAAAGGTTCCAGGGCATTGCCCCATTGATGATCGAACCAGAACTTTCCATCAACAAGATTTATTTCTTCCCCATTCAACCTTAGCAAACTTCCTTCTCCCAAAGAAAGGTTGGTAGCAGAGTAATAAAGCGTACCAATATCACAACAACAAGGGAGGCATCCATTTTTGCCTTGAAGGAGGAAATCTTTGTTTGAGGATAATTTAAGGTCAACTTCCATTTCCACTTCAGAGTTGTTGTTGTTTTGATTTACACCCCAAGCCTGAACTCTAAGGGGGAATAAACTATCCTCTTTTTCTGATATAATTCTGTTTTTTCCTGCTTCATAATGGAAAGGATGCTCTGAAAATTTTAAAAGCCCAGTAGTTCCTGCAATTGCAAATGGGCGGCTTTGCCAGTGATCTTCACCAGCTTTGGCCACTGCAAATTGCATCTCAAAAATCTGATTTTCTAGATCACTTAAATTAAAACTATGGGCAATATCTGGAGGTAATAATGAGTATCTGTAAAATGAAACCAGAATTCCATATTCTTGCTTTTGACTATCTCTACAGTTGCCTACAAAGAAATGCCAGCCTACTTGATATCCTAGTTGGGGTGTAAAATCGCGGGGAAATTCTATATTTGATTCTTGAGGGATTTTTTGATAACCTCTGCTGCTATCCATTCCCAAAAGATGGTTCAAAGCATAAGCTTGCATAGAGGTTAAAGAAGCACAATGATTAAGGAGTTTTTCATATCTTTTCTTGTAGCTAGGAGTGAATGAATCTGGATTGTCCAGTAAATTTTGTATTCGGAAGCGCATTCTTTCTCCAAATGCTTCAGCACTGTTTTTGTCACTCAATAAACACTTTTTTATTTCTGCAGGTATTTTATCTTCTTGAAACTCTTTCATCCAAAGAGAAAATGCTATATTATCTTTTGTTAGATCATCAAGATAATCAAATTCATCTTTTTCCATAAATCACCCCTCCGCAAGATTAAAAATAAATCATTGAAATATAATTTTTTATTTTATTCCTTATTATCTTATGGAAAAATAATGAAAATTTTTTCAAAAAATGGCTTTAAATAATTTTCAAAAAAAGAAATAATAAAGATTATTCTTCAATAACCCTTACTTTGGTCATAACATCGCCTTGTTCAATGGCATTAACCACACTCATTCCATTGGTAACTTTACCAAATACTGTATGAACACCATCTAAGTGTGGTTGTGGTGAATGGGTAATGAAAAATTGGCTTCCCCCGGTATCTTTACCTGCGTGAGCCATTGACATCGCACCTCTAACATGTTTGTTTTCATTTATTTCACACTTTATTGTGTAACCTGGACCTCCGGTACCGTTACCTTTAGGACAACCACCTTGAATAACAAAATCAGGAATTACGCGATGGAATGTTAACCCGTCGTAAAATCCTTTGTTTGCCAATTCTTCGAAATTAGCTACAGTATTGGGAGCATCTTCTTCAAACATTACAAGTTCTATATTTCCTTTTGCAGTTTCAATAATTGCTTTTTTCATACTATCACCTTAAATTTGATGTTATTATATGCGTTTTACAAAGTACTTATTAATAACCAGAACCAATTAATATAAAATTGCCGGTAATATGATGGATATAATATTATATTATACTTGATATTTAGTGGCTTGAAAAAATAAATATTATTCTATAAGGTGATGTGATGAATACCCAGGAGATTATAGATTTAGACAAGAAATTCGTCATGCAAACTTACGGCCGTCAACCCTTGGCCCTTTCGCATGGTAAGGGAGCTGAAGTGTGGGATGTGGAAGGAAATTCGTACCTTGATTGTTTTGCAGGCATTGCAGTAAATAATGTGGGGCATGCCCATCCTAAAGTTGCGTTATCTATATGTCATCAGGCACAGAGGTTGATTCATTGTTCCAATGTGTATTATACTCAAGAGCAGGTCGAACTGGCCCAATTACTCACCAAAATTTCGCCACATGATCGAGTATTTTTTGCAAACAGTGGGGCAGAAGCCAATGAAGGAGCCATAAAATTAGCTCGTAAATACACAGGTAAAGGTGAAATCATAGCTACTGAAAATTCGTTTCATGGGCGTACATTAGCAACAGTAACCGCCACGGGTCAAGATAAATATAAAGAACCATTCAAACCATTACCTGCGGGATTCAAACATGTTCCTTATGGAGATATTCAGGCTATTTCTCAGACCATAACTGAAGATACTGCTGCTGTAATTTTAGAGCCAATTCAGGGCGAAGGAGGGATTATTATACCTCCTCAAGGATATCTTAGGGACGTTAAAAATCTGTGCCAGCATCATGATATTCTTTTAATACTAGATGAAGTACAAACTGGCTTTGGACGTACGGGTGAGATGTTTGCTTCTCAATTATTTGAGGTAGAACCCGATATAACTACTGTTGCCAAGGCTATGGGTGGAGGATATCCTATTGGTGCAATACTTGCTAATGAGAGAATAGCATCCGCTTTCACTCCAGGAGATCATGGCTCAACATTTGGGGGCAACCCACTAGGCTGTGCGGCAGCAAAAGCAGCTATAGAGGTTATTTTAGATGATAATTTAGCTTACCAATCTCGAGTATTAGGGGATTACTTTAAAAAGAAATTAGAATCACTAAAATCTAAATATGGATTTATAAAAGAAGTTAGGGGTAGAGGTTTGATGATTGGCCTGGAGATGACTATTTCTTGTGATGAGATAGTTAGTGAGGCTCTAAAAGAAGGACTTCTGATAAACTGTACTGCTGGCAATGTCTTGCGCCTGGCGCCTCCTCTGGTAATTTCTCAAGGAGAATTAGATAAAGCAGTGGAAATATTAGACCGAGTATTAGGAAAAATTTCCTGATTATTAAAAAATCATTCATATTTCTTTTTCTTTTATAAGTTCGTAGAACCATTCAGAAAGTTTTAAAGTTTTTATTTCATCTAAAAAAGCCCATTGGTATTCTTCATGTTCATGTGAAATCTTTAAATCACCTGAAATTACTTTTACATTCATAATGACATGTATTGAATGGGAGTAAGGTAGATCTTGCTGTGCTATTCCTGCTGCTTTTTTAAGGACAATATTCAGGTTAGTTTCTTCTTTAATTTCTCTAATCAGGGCTTTATCAAAATCTTCCTCTGGTTCCACTTTGCCGCCAGGTAATTCCCAACAGCAGGGATTACTACGAGAATCTCGTGAACGTTTCAAAATTAAAATTTTACCGTCTTGATTTTTAATCACGGCTCTAACTACAAGTTTAAATGGTATTTCTGTCATTTTATCATCTTGAATCTATTAAAATATTTTTAGGCAAGATAAAAACTATTCGCCCTAGTTCTCTGAAAGTGATAAATGCAGATTGCCAGGGGGCTTTTTATCAATTTTTATTTTTATAAGGCATTTTTCGATATCTGAAATATAAACTGCAAATTAATGGAGGGAATTAAATTATCAGGATAAAATGGATTACAATCTATTATTATAATAAATAAAACTAGGATTATATTTTATTATAGAAAATATTTAAAATTGATGGTTCTAAAAAAGGAGGATAATATTAAAAGTAGTATAAACCTTTCTTTTAATTATAACTCCGCATTATAACCATCTATTAAATTTTTGGATATATATTGTCTTCAATAATTGGGTAATTATGAAATACAATATTAATATACATATAAGCCATGGGAAGTAAGTAATGGGGAGTGCTTGTAGTCCGATTGCAGCCCCAACTGAAGTAAAGGGGAGAATAATCCCTATGGTCATAATGATTCCGGTCATCAATAAAACAGGAGTGGAAGCTCTGCTTTGAATGAATGGTATTTTTTTAGTCCTTATCATATGCACTATTAAAGTCTGGGATAAAAGTCCTTCAATAAACCATCCAGTTTGGAATAATGATTGAACCTCAATTGAATTAGCTGCAAATATATACCACATAACCCAGAAGGTTGCAATATCAAAGATTGAGCTAATAGGCCCAATAAAAATCATGAACCTCCCAATATCACTGGCATCCCATTTTCGGGGCTTTTTAAGGTAACTTTTATCCATGGTATCCCAAGGAATTGTCGTCTGGGAGATATCATAGAGAAGGTTTTGCATTAGTAACATTATGGGTAGCATTGGGAGAAATGGGAGAAATGCGCTGGCAACCAGTACACTGAATACATTACCAAAGTTTGAACTTGCAGTCATTTTGATATATTTGAGTATATTCCCAAAGGTGTTCCGTCCTTGAAGTACTCCTTTTTCCAGAACCATCAGATTTTTTTCTAATAGGATTATGTCCGCAGATTCTTTAGCTATATCAACAGCACTATCTACTGAAATCCCAACATCAGATTCCCTAAGTGCTGAAGCATCGTTAATTCCATCTCCTATGAATCCAACTGTATGGTTATTGCTTTTTAATGCATTAATGATTTTGGCTTTATCTAAGGGGGAGACTTTTGCAAATATGGTGGTATTTTCCGCTGCTTTTGCAAGTTCTTCAATTTTCATCTGCCCTATTTCATAACCCATCAGTATATTATCTATTGGCAAACCAACTTTTTTACAAATATTTTGGGTTACAAGTTCATTATCCCCGGTTATAATTTTAACTGAAATCCCATGTTCTTGAAGTGCTTTAATTGTTTCGGGAGCTGATTTTTTTGGGGGATCAAGGAAAGCTAAATATCCCATTAAAACCATATCACTTTCGTCCTGAACATCGAAAATGTTTTCTTCAGGAACATCATTTTTCTGGGCAACTGCAATAACCCGGAATCCTTCCTTATTAAATTTTTCTACCCTTCCATTAATTTCACTTCGAATTTCATCAGTTAAAAGCTCCACATTACCTTGATATTCAGCAAAAGAGCAAATATCAAGCATTTCCTCTACAGCTCCCTTTGTAATCAATTGTCTTTTACCTTCGTTGTTTTCTAATACTACTGACATTCTACGTCTTGAAAAGTCAAAAGGAATCTCATCAATTTTACTGTAATTGTTATTTAATTCAATGCATTCTTTTTTTGATCCAAACTCCAAAATAGCATTGTCCATCACATTTTTAAGGCCGGTTTGATAATAGCTGTTCAAATAGGCATGTCTCAATATTCTATCATCTTCGTTTCCATGTATATCTAAATGAAATTCAAGTACTATTTTATCCAGGGTTAGAGTTCCTGTCTTATCTGTGCAAAGAATATCCATGGCCCCAAAATTTTGAATTGAATCCAGCTTTTTCACGACTGTTTTGTGCTTGGCCATGGTCACAGCCCCTTTTGCCAGATTGCTGGTTACAATCATAGGGAGCATTTCAGGTGTAAGTCCCACAGCAATTGATACTGCAAAAAGTAGGGCTTCGACCCAGTCGTTTTTTGTAATTCCATTAATTACAAAAACAATTGGGACCATTACGACCATGAAACGAATTAAAAGCCAACTTACATTATTAACTCCTCTTTCAAAGCTTGTAATAGGGGCTTTTCCAGCAAGAGACTTTGCTATTGAACCAAAATATGTTTTATTACCAGTTGAAAGTACTAAAGCTAATGCACTTCCACTTACTATATTAGTCCCCATAAAGCAGATATTATCCAGATCGAGTACATTGATCTTGGTTTTTTCAATATTCAAAAAACTGCTGGTATTATATTTTTCTGAGGGCTCTGATTCACCAGTTAGTGCAGATTGACTTACAAATAAATCTTTAGATGAAATTATTCTCACATCTGCCGGCACCATATCTCCTGCAGAAAGATGAATAATGTCTCCAGGCACTAGATTGAATAAATCTATCTCCTGTTTTCCTCTTCCCTTTCGAATTACAGTAGCTGTAGTTTTTACCATCTTTTTTAATTTTTCGGCTTCCTGATTAGAACGATGTTCTTGAAAAAAGTGGAGCAAACCACTAATTAGGACCATAATAATAACCACAATGATTAATTTATAGTCCCTATCTGCAGGTGTAGCTAAAACAACATTCACTGTAAAAGAGATCAGAGCTATAAAAATTAATACGCCTATAAATGGATTTATAAATGATTTGAATAATTGTACATACCATCGTAATTGTTTTTCATATTTAATTTCATTTTTTCCATATTTTTCGAGGCGGGTTACTGATTCTTCTAGATTTAAACCTTCTGTTGATGTATTAAATGATTTAAATGTATTTTCAATGTCCATCAAGGAAAATTCGATTAAATTCCTTGAAATTATATTAGTTGCATCTTTTTTAGTTTTTTTCATTGACTAACCTCCCGAATGAGGTTTTTTCTGTAATCTTGCATTCTCTTAAAATAAGCTTAAGCTAAATAAATTTATTTAAATGAATTCTGTCGGGAGTTAAGTATGCAAAATAATAGATTAAATGATATATTTCACTTTCAAATCAATCTAAGATGGATATTACTTGAAAGAACATAAAAAATTGATTTACACACGTATTCTCCCATTCGATCCTGACTATTGCCGTCATCATCAATATCCATCATTCTCACCTCTTGAAAGTTAAATGTAAATTCACTAATATTTAATTCAATATCATTTTGGTATATTTCTTAATCATTATAAATGTTTGGGAAAATTACTAATATAATTCTAGAAAATGAGTATATTTCTAATATTTTATTAATTATCTGGTAATCCATGATTAATCTTTTTTCATTTGATTTTATAGTTTATTTAGTTATGAAAGCTGGAAATATAAATAAGAACGTTAGGTATTTAAGTAAAATCTATTTGGCTCCACTAATTACCCTTAATGAATCAAAAACAAATGCAAATTATTTTAATGTTAGTAATGATCATAATAAATGTTTATTTCATAAAAAAACAGCAATAGAAAAATTTGAAATCTAAAAACTAAACATAAACACAATTTTTAAAGTAAATTCTCAATTATGTTTAACATATCTGTCTTTTGTATTAAAAAAGAGAAGGTTTTAGTTTAAAACACCTTTCAATTTTAAATTCGTATTTATAAATTTAAATAGTAAGAAAGATAAAAAAATGATGTTAACTTTGGTTTTTTGAGGAACTGAAAAGAAAAACTCACAGTTAAAAATAGTGATAAAACTGAATTTTTGTTGTTTAAAAGACTTGATGTTAATTTATAATTAAATTATGTTGATAATACTCCGGGAGGATTTTAAAATGGGTTTTGATTTAGAAATAAATGAAAAAGGCAATCTAAGTATAGGTGGAGCTGACGCTAACCAATTAGCTGAGGAATATGGGACTCCTCTCTATGTTATTGATGAAATGAGGATACGCGATAACTACCGGAGAGTTTATAAAGCATTTTCCAAACATTATTCTGATTTTCAAATATTTTATGCATGTAAAGCTAATACTAACCTTGCAGTGATGCGCATATTAGAAGAAGAAGGTAGTGGCATTGATGCAGTTTCGCCGGGGGAAATTTACACATCCTTGCTGGCTGGATTCGATCCACAGAGGGTACTTTACACTGGAAATAATGTTAAAGATGAAGAAATGGAATTCGCAATTGAGAGTAGAGTTAGACTCAATGTTGATTCGGTATCTCAACTGAAAAGATTGGCTAAAATTGTGGATCCTGAAGAATTTAAAATATCTTTTAGAGTAAATCCTATGGTAGGGGCTGGCCACCATGAACACTGCATTACTGGCGGCGAAATGAGCAAATTCGGAATAATGGAAAAAGAAGCTGTTGAAGTATATAAAATGGCTCAAGATATGGGATTCAAGCCGGTTGGTATTCACACCCACATTGGTTCTGGAATACTGGACCCTGAACCATTCATGTTAGCAGTAGATACGTTAATGGATATAGCTGGCCTTATCGCTCAAAATACCGGAGTTGAATTTGAATTCATCGACTTTGGGGGGGGTCTGGGAATTCCTTACACTCCTGATGAACAAATATTAGATATTGAAAAATTCGCTACAGAAATCACCGGCAGATTCAAAGAAAAACTAGTTCATTACGGTTTAGGAAAACCTACTATGTGTATAGAACCTGGCAGGTACATAGTAGGAGATGCTTCATACCTTTTAACCCGAGTTAATAGTGTTAAACAGAGTTATCGTAAATTTGTGGGGGTTGATGCGGGATTCAATACTCTTCTTAGACCTTCGATGTATGGGTCTTATCACCACATTGTAGCTGCTAATAAGCCCCAAGAAGAACCAGTTGAAGAGATAGATATTGCAGGAAATGTATGTGAGTCTGGAGATCTTTTTGCCCGGGATAGGCCTATGCCTGAATTGGAAGAAGGAGATTTAATAGCTATAATGAATGCTGGAGCTTATGCATTTTCCATGGCATCACAGTATAATTCCCGACCTAGGCCTGCAGAGGTACTGGTAAATAATGGTGAATCTGATTTAATTAGAGAAAGAGAATCTTTTGCGGATGTTTTGAATAAACAAGTTTTACCTGCCAGATTACTAAAAAAATAATCCTTAAAAATCAATTAAAGTGATAATAATGAGCAATACTACTTTACTATTTTCAAAAATGCATGGTCTAGGCAATGATTATGTGGTTATTGATGAGTATGAAAAAGAGATTATTAGCGAAGATAAAAAAAGCGATGTCGTAGTTGAATTATGTCGTCGCGGATTTTCAGTAGGTGCTGATGGTGTTATATTTGTGTCCCCTTCTACTGGCGAAGCTGATATTCGATTTAGAATTTTCAATGCAGATGGAAGCGAAGCAGAAATGTGTGGTAATGGTATCAGATGTTTTTCCAAATTTGTTTATGATAATGGAATCATCAGAAATGAGAAAATAAATGTGGAAACCATGGCTGGTATAAAAGTAGTAAACTTGACTGTAGAAAATGGTAAAGTATCTTCTTGCAGAGTAGATATGGGAAAAGCCACTTTCAAAACAGAAGAAGTGCCAATGGATGTATCAGATGATGAATTTGTAGATCACTTCCTTAAAGTAGAAGGAGAATCACTGAAAATGACTGCGTTAAGTGTAGGTAATCCTCATGCAGTTATTTTTGTTGAAGATGCATCTCAGGTTGATTTGGATAAATTTGGGCCTGCAATTGAAAACCATCCTGCATTTCCACAGCGTACCAATGTCCATTTTGTAGAAATGGTAAGCCCAAAAGAAATAATCGTGGTTACTTGGGAGAGGGGGGCAGGTCCAACTTTAGCGTGTGGGACCGGAGCCACATCATGTGTAATTGCAGGTAATAAACTGGAAAAACTTGATGAAAGTGTGCTTGTACATTTGCCTGGGGGAGAACTACAGATTGATGTTTATCAAGATGAAACTGGATTAGGGGCTTTCATGGAAGGAGATTCAGTACTTGCTTTTGATGGTATAATGGTCATTGACCTTTAATGCCATTTCTTTTTTATTTTTAGAATTTTTTTATCAATTTAATTAACTATAAGTATTAACTATTATAAAAGAAAAGATGATTACAATGAGATCAGGATTTTCTTTTGGAGATATAATTGATAAAGAAAAAACTAGGGATATCTTGTTAAGTTTCTATAAACTTACAGGAATTCCATCTACTTTAATGGATCTTGACGGAAACATACTGGCCACTAAAGATGGAAAATTGATTGCTGCGGGTTGGCAGGATATATGTTTGAATTTTCACAGAACCAACTCCCAAACTCTTGAAAATTGTGTTCAAAGTGATACTAAACTCTCTAATCAATTATTAGCAGGAGAGTCTTATTCTTGTTATAAATGTTTAAATGGGTTGATAGACATAGCTGTCCCGGTTTATATCGGAGGAAAACATAAAGCTAATATTTTAACCGGTCAATTTTTATTTGAAGAAGCTGACATTGAATTTTTTAAAAAACAAGCTGAAACGCACGGGTTTGATGAACAAGAATATTTAATGGCCCTCAATAAAGTGCCGATTTTTTCTAAGGATTTTATAAAAGAGGGTATAGATTTTCTTTTGAAATTGGCAGTAATCATAGGGGAGATGGGGCTCCGCAAAAAAAAATTGCTAAAAAGCAATAAAAAGATGAAAGAAAATGAAAAACGATTAAGAATGATTTCTGCTAATATTCCAGGCATAGTCTATAAGTTTATTTTAAAAACGGACGGTTCTCACAAAATTTCTTACATAAGTGATGGATCTTATAGAATAACCGGACTAAAACCTGAAAAAATAACAGAGGATATAAATAATTTATATAATCTCGTCCCTGAGGGGGATATGGAACAAATATTTGCAGCTATTCAAGGATCTGCAGAAACTTTAAATGACTTCAGCACGGAATTTCGTACTCTAAATAAAAAAACAGGTTTTGTCTCATGGTTACATGTCCATGCCACACCTCAAAAATCAGATTCAGGAGAAATATTGTGGTACGGTGTGGCTGTCGACATAACTGAGCGTAAATATGCAGAAAAGGCCCTTAAAGACTCACTTAAAGAAAAAGAGATCCTTTTAAGCGAAATTCACCACCGTGTTAAAAATAATATGCAAATAATTTCCAGTTTAATAAGCTTACAAGCAGGATATTTTCAGGATGAAGAAGTTTATACGGCTTTTCTGGAAAGTCAAAATCGTATTAAATCCATGGCCATGGTGCATGAAGGGATCTATCAATCTAATCGCCTTTCAGACATAGACTTCTCGGAATATGTTAGTGAACTAACTCAAAATCTTTTCAATACTTATGGGATAAATGCTATGAAAATAACTGTTAAACAGGAGGTCAATGCATTTTTGAATCTGGAAACAGCTATTCCACTTGGTTTGATTATCAATGAATTGATTACTAACTCTTTAAAACATGCATTCCCGGGTGATAGAGGAGGGGAAATATTAATCAAATTGAAATCTCAAAATGACGAATATTTACTTCAAGTAAGTGATAATGGGGTAGGAATGTCAACAGATTTTGATTTAGCAAATTCAGATACTTTAGGGATGCAACTTGTATATTCTCTGATTAATCAGCTAGATGCAGATTTGAACATAGATACTACTAAAGGAACATCTTTTAAAATAAAATTTGATGAATTTGATTATACTGAAAATTTAAAATCTGTTAAATAAATATTAGATTTTAATCCATATGTGGTTCCATTATCAGGAAAGCATTACCTTCTGTATCCTCAAAAGAACCCATAATACCTATTCCTGGAATTGTCATTTTAGGTATCACTGATTTTCCACCGCTTTTCAGAATTTTAGTAGCAAAATCATCAAATGATTCCACAGCAATAGTATTTCTCATTTGATCCCCCATCATTTTAGTCATGATGGCTCCATTTATTCCGGCTTCACTTTCATCACCAGTGGTGATTAACCAGTAATCAAAAGGCCCCTCCCATTTTTCTATTTCCCATCCAAAAACTTCCTGGTAGAATTTCACGGCCCTTTCAGGATCATCGGCAGGTATTTCAAAATGAATAACTCTTGGCATATATTTTCACCCCTGTCATATAATCTGTTTTTTGGCATGAAAATGTTTTATTAATAGAATATTATTTGAAAAGAGTATAATTTGATGTAAAGATCTTGGTAAATTAAAAAATCATAAAAAATAAAATTATTTTCCAACCTATGGCTGGCACTTATAATTAGGAATAATTTTAACTGGCATGTTTACCCACTCTTTATATATCAAATAAAAGATATTCTTTAACTCACATTCATTTTATAATATTATTTTGAGGTAATAAATTGACTAATAATCAAGTTAAACAACTTTATTCAAAAGGTTCCGAACTCATGAGTCTCGGTAAACTTTCAGAAGCATTAAATTATTTCAGGGAGGCTGTAGAAGCAGATCCATCATGCATGGAAGCCCATATTGAATTGGGATTTCTTTTAGGAACTTTAGAAAAATATGATGAAGCCGTAAAAATATTTGATCATGCACTGGACATTGAAGACAATTTTCCTTGTTTTTTTGGAAAAGGCTTAGCACATTTTTTTCTGGAAGATTATGAAAAATCATTGGAAGCATTTCTGGATGCTCAAGAAATTGGAGAAAATGAGGATCTTTGGTATTATCTGGGTAACCTCCATTTATCTTATTCAGAAAACTGTGAAGGTGCTATAAACTGTTTTGAAATTGCCCTATCTATGGATGAAAATTATATTGAAGCGTGGAATGATTGTGGTGTAGCTTACAGCATAATGGAAAATGATGAAAGAGCATTAGAATCTTTTAAAGAGGCATTAAATATAGATGCTAATTATATTCCGGCTATTTATAATATGGGTGCCACTCTAGCTGATATGGGGCGCTACGAAGAGTCATTAGAGTACTTGGACATAATTTTAGAAATAGAACCTGATAATTTTAAAGCACTATTTTATAAAGGAAATGTGCTGTATTTCATGGAAAAAGAAGAAGAATCATTAAAATATTTTACTAAAGCATTAAAAAAAGATAAAAATCAACCTGATCTGTGGAACTATGTTGGTTATATTCAAAATAGTTTGGGTCAGAATCATGAGGCTATTGAATCTTTTAAGGAAGCTATTAATTTGCGTCCCGATGATGAAAATAACTATTTAAGTTTAGGAACCGTGCACATGGATTTAGGAGATACGGAAAAGGCTTCAGAATGTTTTAAGAAGGTTCTTGAAATTGATCCCGAAAATGAGGAAGCTCAATTTTACATGGAAAAAATAGATTAATTAAATGAGGGATGACATGACTCAAAAAAATGCTCAGATTTTCTATGAAGAAGGATTAAAATTTGCTGAATCAAATATGCATGAAAAAGCAGTTGAATCCTTTAAAAAAGCTTTAGAAATAGAACCGCTTTTTCAAAAAGCATACAGTGAATTGGGTTATGCTTTAGGGAATTTAAACCAATATGGGGAAGCTTTAGAGTCTTTTGAAAAAGCATTAAAAATCGAAAACACTCCTGCTGCTCTTTATGGGCATGGTTTGACTGTTTACTACATGGCTGATTATCAAACAGCTATTGAATCTTTTAAAAAAGTTATTGGATTGGATGAGAGCCAATGGGCTTATTATTATCTTTCTAGATGTTATTTTAATCTACAAGAATATTTTAATGCTTTAGATGCATTGGATAAATCAATTGCTTTAAACCATGATTTCATGGAGGCCTGGAATGATAGGGGCGTAATTTACAGTATTTTAAATGAGGATGAAAATGCCTTAAAATCATTCCAGGAAGTTTTGAAAATAAAACCGGATTATGAACCTGCAATCTACAACCTGGGCACTACTTTAGCAGATATGGGTCACTATCCTGAAGCTTTAGAATGTTTGAACCGGATACTGGAGAATGATCCTAAAAATTTCAAGGCTCTATTTTACAAAGGGAATGTTTTATTCCTCCTTAAAAAAAGTGAAGAAGCACTAAAATTGTTTGAAAAAGCACTAAAAATTGATCCTCATCATAGTGAAGTCTGGAATTATCATGGGTGTGTTCTGGCCAGCATGGGAAAAAATGAAGAGGCAGCCCAATCTCTACAGCAGGCCCTTAAATTATATCCCCAATATGAAGCAGCACTAATGAATCTTGGTGTTGTGTATAGGGCATTAGAAAATATAGAAGAAGCTTTGCAGTGTTTTGAAAAAGTATTGCAGATTAATCCCGATAATAGTGAAGCTTTAAAAGAGATAAATGAATTAAAATAATTATCCGTGAATTCTCCCAACACTACTTCTTATAACTCGGGATTTCCCATCCAGATAATTTTTTAAAATTAGAACATTACCCTTTTTTTCACTCCAGTAAACAAGAGTTAATTGTTTTTTAACTCGTTCTAGTAATTTTAAATGTTTTATAAGCTTAATCTTCTTTTTTAGCTGGGATAAATATTCTTCAGTATTTTTCTCAGCAGCTATTTCTTTAAACCATGCATTAATTTTTAATTCATCTCTTGAAAATTCAACAGGCCAGGTGCTATCCACTAAAATTCTAAATCCATCATCGTCTGAAACAGGTTCTGATGCTTTTTTTATTTTTATCATGGAATCACGGCTTTAAAGTATAAATCTTGATATTTAATTCATGATACTATTATTTATTTGACAACTAAAAAAACTGATTAATTTAATATCATAAATTTTACTATTGGTGAAATAAATTTTTTTCATTTCAGAATAGCTTTTAAAGAAGAAAACAATCATATTTAGGATTGTTCATTTACTTTAGAATAGAAACCAGTTATAACCACAATTTCTTCAAAAAAGAACCTTTCAGAATCAGTAATTTCAACGTCAAAGTTCATTTTTTCCAATCTTTCTAATGTTTTTTCATTATCTGAAAGGGATGACTGTACCAGCTGCACCCGACCACCATCATTTAAATAATACTTTACTTCATTTAAGAAAAGATCAATTACTCTTCGACCGTCTGCACCACCATCCCATGCAGCATCTAATTCATCCCCTACAATTTCATCTTTTGATGAGGGGAGATATGGAGTATTAAATAAAATCAGATCAAATTTCTCATTTTGCACTGGCTGGAAAAGGTTTCCTAGATGGAATTTTATGTTGTTTATATCATTTAACTCCATATTGGCCCGGGCACATTTCACGGCGTGGTGATTAATATCCGTTGCTATTACTTGAGAAGCTTTTTTGGATGCAGTCAATGCAATTAAACCAGTACCCGTACCGATTTCCAGTACTACTTCTCCTTCACTTAGAATTAAATTATCTGCAAGAAGAAATGTGTCTTCTGCAGGCGCATAGACCTTAGGACAGGTTTGAAATTTTAAATCTTCATAATAAAACATTTCATCACTAAAACTCAATTTCCATTTCGAATCCTTTTTTTGCAGCAGGAAGGCACTCTAGAATAGTTCCTAGCCCAGAAAGATGCAGGTTCATAGCCACTGCGCCTTTCACTTCTTCCCAACTCGCACCAGTCTTTTTAGACATAGCGGCATGCATTTGAACCCCTTTAATATTTTTGTTAGAGGTTTGAATGGCTATATTAATTAATTGTTTTGTTTTAGGGTCTAAACCGGGCAAATCTTTTTGTGCTTCAATTAACTTATTGAAATTTTCAAATAATGAGGGTAATTCTTCTTTAAAAAGTTGGTAGGGATTTTCATTCATACTTGATTCTCCATGAAAACATAAAACAATTTTACTAAAATTAATTATGTGTAACAATATAAAATATTTTTATAGAATTTAGTTAATTGAAAATTAAGAAGGGTGAAATGATTCAGCCTGGAAAAATTAATTTTAAATTATTTGAAATCTCTAAAATTTGCTCTGGAGATAATTTAAATACTCGCTCTTCAAGAAAATCATTTTCAAAGCTTAAATTCAGCTGATTTAATATTTCTTTAACTTCTCCCTTACCCATAGCATTGATCTCATGGAAAGATTCTTTCAGGGCTTTTTTTGCTTTTTTTCTTCTATGCTGGAACAATGCACGGCAGACAGATGCAAAAAAATCATCTATTGTCACTTCATCAATGGGAGTTAATTGAACAACAGCAGAATCTACTTTAGGCGGAGGTATGAATGATTGTGCAGAAACATGATCTAGCATATTCACTTGTGCCAAGAAGTACATCATTACTGAAAGTCTGGAATAGTGTTTACTTCCTGCAGGAGCATTCATTCTTTGAGCAAACTCTTTTTGATACATTAAAATAGCAAGATCAAAATCATAC
This sequence comes from Methanobacterium alcaliphilum, assembly GCF_023227715.1. NCBI lineage: Archaea > Methanobacteriati > Methanobacteriota > Methanobacteria > Methanobacteriales > Methanobacteriaceae > Methanobacterium > Methanobacterium alcaliphilum. The sequence goes on along the minus strand of NZ_JALKIF010000004.1, from coordinate 23,541 downwards.
TTTAAAAGCTTGAAAGTAATGGGGGATGAGATTTGGTAGGGTAAATTAGAAACAATCTTATTAAAATAAGGAAAATCAAGTTTTAAAGCATCACAATTAATTAAATTTACATTTTCTAATTTTTCTTCTTCTAATCTTTCTTCTAAAATTTTAAAGATTTTAGAGTCCTGTTCAATGGCCACAACATGGCCTGCCTGATGTGCCATGGGAATGGTTAGTGTACCAATACCTGCTCCTATTTCCAGAACAGTATCTTTAGAGTTTAATCTAGCAAAATTAAGTATTTTTTTCCTTTTAAAATCATCAATAAGATAATTTTGCCCTAATTTTCGGTTTAAACGAATTCCATGTTCATTTAAAACTTTTTTGGTTTCTTGGGCCAGAGAAAAAGTCCCTGATTCTCTTTTATTAAGGGACATTTAACTTCTCCTTGAAAATTAAAAATAAATAAAAAAATAATTTATCTTGGCCGGGCTGGTGGTCGGGTAAATATTATATATTTTCTTTTACCCCTTTTTTCTCGGTCGGCATCGAGTTCAAGCAGTACTCTTTTAACTAAAAGCTTAACAGGGTCAGACATCATCGGAACTCTGTTTTTTATATCTTGAAAGCTTTCAAAAGGTTTCTCTTCTCTGGCTTTTATGATATCCCACATATGCTTTTTCCCAATACCTGGTAAAAGTTCTAATTGATGCAGCCGGGTACTGATAGGTCCTGCGTCATTAAAAAATTGGATGAACTTTTCTTCTTTGGATTTTACTATTTCTTCAATTACATATTGTAATTCTACTCGAGCAGTAGCAGTTAAATCGTCATGAACTAACCTACGATTTACTCTGGAAATCTTATCACGCTGACCTGAACCGATATACACTTTCTCATGTATTTCTATATCTTCTCCTGCTTTAGGAGAGAGTTCCAGCAGAGTAAATTCTTCTTTACCTATAGCTTGAGCTACAGGTTTTCTTTTAAATGTAGAAAAACCTTCCTTAATATATCCTAATGGAAGGTAATCGAGGATAATAGCATAATCTTCCATCCAATCACAAACTGCTAATTGGGGTTATTTCCCCTGGACCATAGAATAGACTCTATTCAGTCCGGTATTTATCAACTATCTTCAGGATTTGCTCCATATCTTCATTTTTTATAGGGATCCTTTCTTTGGCAAATAATAAACGTAGATCTGCCAGATCCTCTGGGAGCATATCAGTTATACGAACTGCATATTTCTTTTTTAGCAATTCTTCTAGTTCTCCTATGAGTTTATTGGAATCTTCCAATTCTAATTTGGAGAACTTGATTACATGATCCAAAGTTAGATTTTGTTCGTAAGTTAGATCATGTTCTGCTGCAAATCCTTCTAATATCTCTTTCACTTCGGCAGTGGGAACTGGTTCAGTTTCCAGTACCTTTTTCCCTATCATGGGAATCACTCTTGTATTTTCAAATGTTCTGGTCTTACAATTAATGTTTTCGCTTTGTTACCATCGTTTAAAGCTATGACGTAAGCTCTTCCTCTGCCTTCAACCACTCTAGCAGTTTTCCCATGGAATCTGGGGTGGGGCTGTCCTTTGTGCACACTTGGATCGATTATAATATGAACCATGTCATTTTCAGAGAATCTTTGAATTTTTTTAGTTATTGGATTGGACCTACCTGGTCTTTTAGTTGTTTGAAGTTTATGTCTTGTTTTACTTCTAAAACCTCTTGATCTTCTCATTTATTTAACCTCCATAATGGCCATAAGGCCTGTAAACGTTATAAAACTGTGATTAACAGCAGATATCACAGAATAGGCGATCTATATTTCTCGATTTCGTATAATTTTTAATTGACAGAGAAAATTCGGATGATAAGTAACATGAAAAATTTTTCATCATCATACCTATTAGGATTTGATATTTATTGTAGGTACTAATATATATTTCCCTATCGATAGATGGTATTAGTTTTTAGCTCCCTACTTCTAAAACATTAAGAGTTAAACATCGGGCTGCAACTCCAAAAATTTGACTAACGTTTGGTTGGGTCCTTTCTTCATCTCCAGATATGAGTTCTTTTATATACAGTCCACCTTGACCTTTTATAATTAATTCTAAACACTTAGGACTGATAATTTTTCCTTTAATATTCATCACTTCACGGGTTCGAATTTTATCTGCTCTTCTGTGAGAAACACGTATGGGGGTACGCTGCTGTATTATCTGGAGATTTTGAAGATCATTCAATTGTTCAGTGCTGATTTCATCTTCTAATTCTACAAATGCCTGGTAGATTTTATAAGTATCGGGTGACGATGTTTTTATCTCAGCTTTACGTGATCTAAAAGAATATTTTAAATCTAAAACTTCTACTTTACCTTCTGCAGATTTATTTATATCTTTTTGAAGTGTATCTAAATCTAAATTTCGCCGCCGAGGTTCTTTTATCTCTAATACAAATGGTCGGCCGGTTCCTAACATTTTAACATCTATATCTTCTCTTCCAGCTCCATGAAATTTAGAGTCACGGCTGTGACTCATTTCTAAAACTGGTGCAGATATGAGTTCTTCAACGGACTCAGAATACATTTTGCCGGTGAAATTACAATATTCACAACCTTTCCCTCTGCATTTCCTACAAGGCCATTTTGTTTGAGGTATTCCACGCACCAATTTTCTGTAACGTCCTTCTAAAAAGAGAGGGTTTATCTGAATTCTTACTTTAGGGGCTTTTTGTTTCAAATCAACCATTATTACTAAATTTGGCGAGTCAAAATCCACTTCTTTTTTCCATCTACTTTCTAATATTTTTCCAAGCTCACGATTTAACTCTTTTTTAATGCTTTCCACTTCAATATCTAACTTTTCACTTAATTCGTCATCTTTTTGAATTAGTTCAGGGGTTAAAATACTACCTACTAAAAAACTAAAAAATTCTAAATCCAGGCTTTCAATCTTTGATTCAATGGTGTCTGCCAATAAATTTAATGTTTGGAATATGCATCCGCAGATAGAACAATTATCTTCCACAGGTAGATGTTTATCAGTTAAATCCATTAAATTTCGGATTTTTTGACCTCTTAATTCATTGCCAGGGCCTTCAATATCTTGAGAGAATTTTCTTCCTAAGCAGTGATTGCATATTTTCCCTTCTGTGATTTCTATTATTTTCAATGATTTATTTTTAATTTTAACATCCATTATATTCGACCTTATATTAATTAATTTGAATATATACTCTAAAAATTAATTTAAATTAAAAAGAGAAGGAATCAATGTAATTCCCTATTATTTATTCATCGCATAAACTGCCGCATAAGTTGCCCCATAGGACCACTCATCTTACGGCGACCAAACCCTTTCATGGCTTTTTTGGTGACGTTATAATATTTTATAAGTTCTTTAACATCTTCATTTTTCATTCCGGATCCACGGGCAATTCTTTTTACCCTGGACTGTTTAATTACTTCGGGATGTTCCATTTCTTGATTGGTCATGGAATTCATAATTATTTTATACTTCCCAATTTTTTCTTCAGTCATTTGTGAAGCGTTCTTAGGTAATTTTCCAGTCCCAGGCATCATGTTCATGATCTGCTGCATAGGTCCCATTTTTCCCATCATTTCAAACTGGGTTTGCATATCTTTTAAAGTGAACTTTCCCGAAAGCATGGCATCCATGGTTTCTGCAGCAAGGTCTTCTTCTGCAACTTCTTCTGCTTTTTCCATGAGAGTTTTGAGATCTCCCATTCCTAAAAGCCTAGAAATAAACCTTTCAGGATCAAATGCTTCAAAGTCATCGATACGTTCTCCAGTACCAATAAATTTTATAGGGGCTCCTATTTCCGCTACGGCAGATAATGCTCCACCCCCTTTAGCTGAACCATCTAGTTTTGTTACTATTATAGAACCAACTTTAGCTGTTTTGGAAAATGCCTGGGCTTGATCTTTGGCCTGTTGACCAATGGTCCCGTCAATAACCAGGATAGCTTCATTGGGGTCCACCACAGCAGATATTTGTTCCATTTCATCCAGAAGATCTTTTTCTTCTTTGTGTCTGCCTGCAGTATCGAATATGATTATGTCCTGTTTTTTAAACTGTTTTAAACCTTTTTTTGCAAGATCCAGGGCATCTTTATTTTCTGGTTCTCCATAGAGGGGCACATTCATTTCCTGAGTAAGCTGTTTCAGTTGTTCGAATGCAGCGGGTCGCCAGGTGTCAGTACAAACCACAGCAGGATTGAAACCTTTTTTTTGTAAGTAGCGGGTAAGTTTACCAATGGTGGTAGTTTTACCACTTCCCTGCAAACCTAAAAAAAGAATTTTGTAGGGTTTTTTATCTATTTCAACTTCCTGGGCTTCTTCTCCAACTAAATTTACCATTTCTTCATAAACTATGGTTACTATATGTTCTTTGGGAGTAATGCCCTTGGGAGGTTCTTCTTTCAATGCTCTATCTTCAATAGATTTAGATAATTTGAATACCAATTTGATATTCACATCAGATTGAATTAAAGCTCTTTGTATGTCTTTTACGACTTCCTTAACCATTTCTTCATCGACAATACTCATGCCTGCCAATTTTTTCATGGTTTTGGTAAGATTTTTACCTAAATTGCCTAACATCCTCTCACCTTAAGTGAAATGATAAATGATTGATTATTTTCATTGATTTAATAAATATGTTCCAAACACATCTTACTTTATTTTTAATTTATGTATTATATAATAGATTTATACTAATTTTTATATGTCTAACTCATAAGAATATTATAATTATTAGAATTACAATTTATACTTGTGTATTAAAGAATTACTGAATAATTTAAATCCTTTTAAAACAATGAATATTTTTATTGATAAAATTCATTTAATTTCATTAACCTAATAATATTAAATTTTATTAAATCATCCATTATTAATCAATGAAATCGGTGAGATAATGCTGCAAAAACTGTTAAAAAGTTTAGAAAAAGCACCTATAGTGAAAAAAGGCGAATACGATTATTTTGTACATCCTGTTACAGATGGAATCCCTCTTACTGAGCCAGAAGTTCTTAGTGAAATTGCAAAAACTGTTAAAAATGTTTCTAATATGGATGTAGATAAGATTGTTTGTATGGAAGCTATGGGCATTCATCTAGCCACGGCGCTCTCTTTAGAAACAGGATTACCGTTTGTGGTAGTAAGAAAACGTCAGTATGGTCTTCCTGGTGAAGTCGCTGTCCATCAAACAACGGGATATAGTCAAGGAGAGCTTTATATCAATGGTATTAATTCCGGAGATAAACTATTGGTAATTGATGATGTGGTAAGTACTGGTGGAACAATGCTTGCAGTATTAAATGCTCTTCAGAAGATGGATGTAGATATTGTAGATGTTATAGCTGTAATTGAGAAAGGACAGGGCAAAGAAATGTTGGAGAAAGAAACTGGGTTGAATATTCGCGCCCTGGTGAAAGTAGATGTAATTGATGGGAAAGTTTCTGCTGAATCTCTTTTGTAATTCGTTTCAAAGTTAAGATATGATAAAAAACGGGAAATCACATGTCTTTGTATGATTTAGATATAAAAAGAGCTATTAAAAAAATTAAAGATTTAGATGCTCAAGTAGTAGGATTACAATTTCCGGACGGACTTAAAACACATGCTACATCAGTTGCTCGTCAGATTGAAGAAGAAACCGGAGTCACAGTAATTATATCAGCAGACCCCTGTTTCGGGGCGTGTGACGCTGCTGATCAGAAAATGAATGGATTAGTTGATTTGTTAATTCATTATGGGCACACTTCGCTCCCTATTAATTATTCCACGCCTGTGATGTTTATTGAGGCATATTCTCAGGTAACTATCGAAGATTCTCTAAAAGAATCATTGCATTTATTACATGATTATCATAAAATTGCTCTGGTCACTACTACTCAGCATTTGCATCTTTTAGAGGATGTGAAAAATTATTTGTGTGAACACGGTAAGGAAGTGGTTATGGCGCATGGTTCCAGTACCAGAACTGGCCAGGTACTTGGCTGCAATTTCTCTTCTATAAAAAATTTAGATGTTGAATCTTATCTTTATATTGGGAGCGGAAATTTCCACCCTTTAGGAATAAAACTTTTTACACATAAACCGGTGATTATTGCTGATCCGTATCAGGGCGAAGCCAGAGATATAGAAGAATTTGCAGATCGCATACTGAGGGTAAGATTTGCTCGAATTACAAAAGCTAAGGATGCAGAAAATTGGGGAGTAATTGTATCTTCTAAAGAAGGTCAGTTCCGTATGGATATGGCGCGTACTATTAAAAATAATTTAGAAGAAAAAGGAAAATCTGCTGTATTGATTATAATGGACAATGTCTCTCCAGAATTATTGTTGCCTTTCATGGATTTAGATGCATTTGTGGTCACGGCTTGTCCTAGAATTGCTGTTGATGATTCTGCCATGTATAAAAAACCATTAATAACTCCTCAAGAATTGGAAATTGTTATTGATACTAGAAAATGGGAAGATTATCAATTGGATGAGATTTTTTTCGGGCAATAACTTTTTAAATATTAGAATTGTATTGGCCTATTTTTAACATGAATCATGCCTTCAGTTCAACTTAGAAAATTTAGGGATAAGTAATATATAATAGAATAACAAACATCATTACATTCTAAAATATTTTTAAAAAATCGAGATGATTTACATTTATAAGAATATTTTTAAAATCATCAAAACACTTGTTTTATAGTAGAGGTGAAGGGATGAAAGCAAAAGTTGGAGATTTTGTTCTACCAGGAGATTTTTTAGCCGTTAGTGAGGAATTTATTCCTGCTGAAGGTGCGTATGATGACAATGGAAATATAAAATCTTTGGTAGTAGGAACTGTTGAACGGGACGATAAAAATAAACGTATATCCGTTGTTTCACCTACAAAGTCATTACCTATATTGAAAAAAGACAGCCATATAATTGGTCAGATAATGGAAGTAAGGGGACAAAGAGCCCTGGTTAAAATAAAATCTCTTAAAGAGAATGATAGGGGATTACAAGCATCTTTTGTAGGGGGAATCCACGTATCACAGGCTCAAAAGGGATATCTTGCAAAATTAACTGATGCTTTCCATATTGGGGATATTATTGAAGCTAAGATCACTAAAGTGGTTGGATTAGATAACATAGATTTGAAAACATCCCAAAAGGATTTGGGTGTGGTAAAAGCTATGTGTACTCGTTGTAGGCACTTTATGGAGAAAACAAGTAAAAATGAAGTTACTTGTCCTAATTGTGAAAAAAGAGAAAAACGAAAACTTTCAATAAATTATGAAGGATGATAAACATTAATTAATGTTTATTATCATTATTTTTAATTTAAAATTATTTTAACGAGGTATACTATGGAAATTATTACTAATAAACGATATGAAATGGAAGTATTGATTGAAGGGGAAACCCATACCCTGTGTAATGCAATACGTAAAATTATAATGGAAGATAAAACTGTTAAATCAGCTGCTTATGCAATTGAGCACCCAATTGTAGGTGAGCCTAAGCTTTATATAAAAGCCAAAAGCCCTAAAAAATCACTTAAAGCCGCAGCAGAAACTTTAAAAGAGAGATCTGAAGAATTCAAATCTTTAGTAGAAAAAATATAATAAAATTTTAATTTTACTACAGGTTTCTTTTTTTATAAATTTATTTTCTGCAAAAGATTGCAACTATTTTAAGATTAAAAAATTTATTTCTTATTAATATTTATTATGAATAATCAAAAATTCAGAAAAATAAAACCTGAAATACGAATATTGGGTATTGACGATGCACCTTTCACACCTCACAAGGAAGGAGAAGTTTTGATAGTTGGCACAGTATTTCGCGGAGGTTTTTGGTTAGATGGGGTTTTAACTACTCATATTCAAGTTGATGGCTCTGACTCAACTAATAAAATTGTCACTATGGTATCAGAATCTAGGCAATGGGGGCAAATACGGGTTATCATACTTGACGGAATCACATTTGGGGGTTTCAATGTGGTGGATATTCGGGAGATCTATAAAAAAACAGATATTCCAGTTATTGTAATTATGAGAAAGATTCCTAAATTTGAAAAAATAAAGAAAGCACTACAAAAATTTCCGGATTGGGAAGATAGATGGGATAATATTAAAAAGGCTGGAAAGGTCTATGAAGTGAGAGCCAAAGAACCTATTTTTGTACAGATAAGTGGTATTGATTTGGATGATGCTATTGAAATAGTAAAACTTTCTACAACTCGCAGTGCAATACCTGAACCAATTAGGGCAGCTCATATTATTGCTGCAGGTGTAGAAACTGGTGAATCAAAGGGGAATGCATAATTGAAGTTCAATCTTATCCACATTATTAAAAACTTTTTCATGGTGGTATAAATTACAGAAAATGTGTTTAATAATCCTCTTTTAACTGTGGATGTGGTCATTTTATGTCGTGATGAAAAAATAATCATGGTTAAAAGAAAAAATAATCCTTATAAAGATTTTTGGGCACTTCCAGGGGGATTTGTGGAGTATGGTGAAACTGTGGAACATGCAGCTTGTAGGGAAGCCTTGGAAGAAACAGGTCTGGAAGTAGAATTAGATTCATTAGTGGGGGTCTATTCTGAACCTTCTCGAGACCCAAGAGGTCACGTTATAACTGTTTGTTATCTTGCTAAGTATAAATCTGGTAAATTAAGAGCAGATACGGATGCGAAGGATGTTTTTAGATTCAATAAATCTGAGTTGGTGGAAATGGATCTGGCATTTGATCATAACAAAATATTGAATGATGTTTTTCAAATTTTTGAAAATAAACCAGAATTCACAATAAATTCAGATAATTATATACTGTAGTTTTAAATAAAATAAAAAAAATAAAATAAAAAAATATTATGGAATATTATGAAATGTTTTGAATTAATTAGATATAAAATAATAATATTTTATATGGATTTTTTCAAATCCAACTATTAATTAATCTCATGTTCATCTAAGGAGGATCAAAATGGAGTTTTGCCCTAAATGTGGAGCTATTATGTTTCCGAAGGACGACACTTTCCAGTGTAAATGTGGTCATAAAAAAGAGATCACCAAGGACCTTGCAAACAAGTATGAGGTTTCAGAAAAAGTAGATACCAAAGACAATATAATTTTCACAGGAGACGATGTGAGAACATTACCGACTACTAGATCAGAATGCCCTAAATGTAAGAATATGGAGGCTTTTTGGTGGTTGCAACAGACAAGGAGAGCAGATGAATCTGAAACAAGGTTCTTAAGATGCACTGCTTGTAAACATACTTGGCGTGAGTATGATTAATTAAGGGGAGGGGGACAAGTGGTTACTAAAAAGCCAGATAAGAACAATAAAGGGGATGAGAAATCAAAATCTTCTGTTTTTGGTTTGGTTAAATCTATGGCTGATAAGTTAGACCCTGACTTGGAGACGGATGATCAAAATGATAAATTAAATGACCCCTCCAAAAGTGATGTCAGAGTAAAACCTGAAAAAGAATCTACAAAAACAAAAACAGATTCTAAATCCCAAGATGATGACTCTGATAAGTCTTCAACTTATAATTTAAAGTTAAAATTCCGTGAATTATCAAAACTTTTACAAGAAGATAGGGAACGAGTTCTTAAGATTTTAGGGGTTATAATTGCGGGATTTTTTATAATTACTGGTATTTTCTTGATTTTAGGTTCAGCAGATAAAGTTTCAGATAATGTTATATTCGGAGAAAGAGCAGTTACTTCTGCTTTTTTCGTGATAATTGGAATATTGATTTTAGCAGGGGTTTTTGCCCAGAATATCATGAAAAAAACATCTTTTGACAATATTTATAATCAAGTTAAAGTAGCAGAAGAAGATCCTTCATCAAAATCAGAGGATGATTCATCGTCTGGAAAAGAAAAGAAGGAGAAAAATTAAAATTCTTTTGATAAATAGGAAAGCATAAAAGTTGTTATAAGAATATTTATTTTAGATTTTAACTCTTAATCAATGAATAAATATTAATTATATAAGAATAAATATTGGTTTAATAAGGGAGTTAGTGAACTATATGTTCATCCGTATTTAATTGGATATTTATATGAGAAGGAGGATGAAAATGTTTAAAGCAGAGTTAAGCGACCCTAACATATTGAAAACAAGCTTTGATGCCATTTCTTCCATCGTGGACGAAGTACAGATACAAACTGATAGTGAAGGCCTGCGGCTGGATGCCTTGGATCGAAGTCATATCACATTCGTGCACCTGGAACTTAAAGCAAGTTTATTCGATGAATATGTTTGTGATGAGCCAGAAAAAATCAATGTAGACACTGAAGAACTAATGAAGGTTTTAAAAAGATCTAAAGCTGATGATAGGGTTTACATGTCTCTGGACGAAGGAAATTTCATTTTAACTTTTGAAGGCGAAGCTAAAAGAAGATTTAAGATAAGGTTAATTGATATTGAGTATGAAGCACCTAGCCCTCCTGATTTAGAATATCCCACACAATTTGAAGTTCCTTTCAGCCTTTTGAAAGATTCTATACAAGATATAGATATTTTCTCTGATAAAATTGCCTTAATGGTGGATGGTGACAGATTTAAAGCATCTGCTGAAGGTGAATTTGGAGATGCAAAAATTGAATATTTGCATGGAGAAAAAATAGAAACTGAGGCTCGATCAGTATTCTCCCTCGAAAAAATTAAGGAAATGCTAAAGGCAGATAAATTTTCAGATATTGCTTCAATATATCTTGGTGATGATATGCCTTTAAACCTTAAGCTGAAAATGATTTCTGATGAAGGAGAATTAAGCTTTTTACTCGCACCTAGAATAGAAGCAGAAGACTGAACTAAATTATTAATCTCTAAGCAATACTATAATAAAATAAAAAGTATTTAGTGAGGATTTAAGTGAGGAATAGGGTTGGACGAGTTTTTCCAAAAATTAAGGAAAATACAAAAGAAGGAGCGCAATGAGAGCGGTTTGGCTAGAGTAGGAGATGACTTTTATAAGAGAGTACATCGCTATATAGAGGAACTAATGGATACTGTGGGCAATGATCCTTTTGCTAAAGAACAATATCTTCTCAGAGATACTCAGAGAATTGCTACTGAGATATGTGAGCGGAGAGAACATAAAATAACAGATAGTGCGGTTATGAATATTCAACGTTCCTATCATTTATTTAAGGGAAAACCTAAGTTTGACTTGCAAGATACCACTCCTCTAAATCTTACTCCTGAAGAAGAACAGCTCTATTTTTCTCTCATAGACACTCTTAGGGGATACCGGAGCAAAATTATACCTTCTCTTGATGCTTTAGATGACGAAGTAATCATTGAAAAGCCAAATATCCCTAAAAAGAAAGATAATTCTAAAAAAGGATTAACTGATGAAGAAAGGGCTTTGTTTGAATTAAAACAATTAGAACAGAGTAATATTTCGCCTAATACTGAATTTAATGATGTAGTTCCATTAAATTCTGAAAATAGTAAAAAATATGTTCCAATTAATCCTGAGGATATAAAGAAGATTTCAGAATCAAAAAAAGATGAAGATGCTAAGCTGACAAAAAATTTAAAGACATTGGTCATTTTTGAACAGCTGCCGTCTATTGTTGGTGTGGATGAAAAAGTTTATGGTCCTTTTCATCCTCAAGATGTTGTTATAATGCCGGAATCTAATGCAAATATTTTTATAAAGTCCCGAAAGGGAAGGCTGGTACACAAATAGGAGTATTAGGGAATAATTAAGCATATTCAAATTCAATCTAAGATTAATTCTTATATTGGATGCAAATTATTTTTTGGGACTAATTTATGCAATGGTCTTTTAAGAGTCTGTTTTTACTTAAAAATAGTGTTTTGTGGAATATTAGTAATTGTCGTTAATATTTTATACAAACATATAAATAGAGATTCAAATGATAAACTCATAATATATCTTTTCTGCCCTCTGACTAGGGTTAGTTAATTATTATTCAATTCAGATCAAATTTATGATGTGGATTATTTTTACAATAGAGGTGATTATATGAAGATTCCTAAAGAAAGGAGAACTTACTGTCCAAGTTGTAAGAAACATACAGCTCATGAAGTATTCGAATCAAAAAGAAGGAAAGCTAGCGAATTGAAATGGGGTCAAAGGCAATTCAGACGAGTAACAGCTGGTTACAGGGGTTACCCTCGGCCACTTCCATCTGGAAACAAACCCGTAAAAAAACTGGATTTAAGACTCAAATGCAAAGAGTGCGGTAAAGCTCATATTAAGAAAAAAGCATTCCGGACTGGAAAACCAGAGTTTGTAGCTTAAATAAGCTCATATTAATTATTTGAATTATGGATAGTAGGTGTTATAATGGTTGTATTTCAAAACACAAGAAGCAATTTCCTTAGAGTGAAATGTTTAGACTGTGGAAACCAGCAGATAGTATTTGACAGAGCTGCCTCTACAGTACAGTGCATTATCTGCGGTAAAACTCTGGTGAAGCCAAAAGGTGGAAAATCCCAGATTACTGCTCAAATAGTAGAAGTATTAGATTAATTTTTTTTTAAACTATTTTTTTATTTTATTTTAGGTGTTTGTCATGGTAAGAAGAAAAAATCAGTGGCCGGATGAAGGTGAACTGATAGTGGGAACAGTACATAAAGTTCTAAACTACGGTGCCTTTGCTAACCTGGAAGAATATCAGGGTAAAGAGGCTTTTATTCACATTTCAGAGGTTTCATCTGGTTGGGTAAAGAATATTCGGGATTATGTCAGGGAAAACCAAAAAATAGTGGCTCGTGTTTTAAGGGTTAACCCTAAAAAAGGGCATGTTGATGTGTCCATGAAAAGGATCCGTGAAGATCAAAGAACAAAAAAGATCCAAGCATGGAAAATCGAACAAAAAGCAGAAAAATTCCTTGAAATAGCTGCAAAATCTTTAGATAAAGACCTGGACATGGCTTATAATGAAGTGGGTTATGAACTCATGGATTTATTTGGCGATATTTATGGGGCATTTGAAGCTGCAGCTGAAGAAGGAGAAACTGCTCTAACAAACGAGGGAATTGCTGAAGATTGGGCGAAAGCCATCACAGAAATTGGAAAGAAAAATATTACTCCTCCTGAAGTTCAGATTACAGGATATGTGGATATAAAATCTTATGCTCCTAATGGTGTTGAAATAATAAAAAAAGCACTTCAATCAGTTGAAAAAGACAATATAAATATTCAATGTGTTGGAGCTCCTCGTTACAGGATGATTGTAAAATCTAGCGAGTATATCCAGGCTGAGAAAGAATTAAAAGAAGCAGCGGATAAATGTATTGAGATAGTGGAGTCATCTGAGGGTGAAGGAATATTCTACCGTGAGTTGGAATGAAACTCAAAATGCGTAAATGCAGATCCTGTGGGGAGTATACTCTTCATGATGAATGTCCTCATTGTAAAGGAGATGTAGGAGTAATTTATCCCCCTAAATATTCTCCTGAAGATAAATATGGAAAATACAGGAGAATTCTTAAAAAACAGATGCTAGAAAAAGAGAATTCTACACGATTTTAGAGCCGAATAATGGATAATGGCGACACTTAAATGGAATAAATAGGAGGACTAAGATGAAGAAGACCTTTATAACTATTTTAGAAGAGGTAGAACTAAATCAGCCTATTTTCATAGAAGCCCTTCCTGGTATTGGACATGTGGGTAAATTAGCAGCAGACCACATAATTGATGAATTAGGGGCAGTTAAATTTGCAGAAATATATTCACCATCATTTCCTCCTCAAGTACTGGTAGATGAAAATGGAGTAATAGAAACTATGAAAAATGAGTTCTATTATTTAAAATCTGCTGGTGAATATGAGCAAGATTATATTATTTTAGTGGGCAACACCCAAGGATTGTCTCCTGAAGGCCAATATGAAGTATGTGGCTTTATTTTAGATTTTGTTGAAAAATATGGCGTTCAAGAATTATATACTTTGGGAGGTTTAGCTACAGGCCAGCCTGTGGAAAAAACTAAAGTATTTGGTGCTGCAACTAACCTCGAGAAAGCTAAAAACTTGGAAGAATTTGATGTAACCCTAAGATCTGCTGATGGGGGTATCATTGGCGCGTCAGGATTGCTTTTGGGTATGGGAACTCTTAGGGGAATGGAAGGAGTTTGTCTAATGGGAGAAACACCGGGTTATTTCATTGATGCTGAGGCTGCTAAAGCACTGCTTAATATACTTGTTGCGCTGCTGAATCTGGAAGTGGACACAGAAAAACTGGATGAAAGAGCAAAAGAAACACGAAAAATGATATCCAAAGCTCAACAAATGGAGCAAGAAATGATGGAACGCATGACCCTTAAACCCGGTGAAGAAGATCTGCGCTACATCGGATAATCATTATTCTTTTTTTTTTAATCTTCTGCTTTTTTGATACTGTCCTTTAATTATTCTCAGAAGAATGAGAATCATAACTATTTATTTTCATATTTTTTTAAAAGTGCAATGTTCTTAGTCCTTAATCAATCAATATAAAAATTATTATATATCAAAATCTTCAAAGGTCTCCCTATGATAATTAACGCGGATTTACACATTCACAGTTGTTTTTCCAGGGCCACTTCTAAAAATATGGTTATAGATGCCATTGCTCCACAGGCAAAACTCAAAGGTTTACAACTGGTGGGTACAGGGGACGGCCTTCATCCAGGATGGTTGCAAATAATTAAAGACAGCACAGAACCTTCTGAGGAGGGTATTTATTCTCAAGGCGACTGTGATTTTATAATAACTGCAGAAGTTGAAGATAATCGTAGAGTTCATCATTTGATGATTTTACCATCCATAGAAACTGCCCATTCTATCCGAGAAAAAATGGTTTCTGTGGATAAAGAAAGAGAAGGGAGACCTCGTGTGCGCATGGATGGGGCTGAAATAATGGATATAGTTCATGATCATGATGGTTTAATTGGTCCGGCCCACGCTTTTACACCATGGACCAGTATGTACAAAGCACATGACAGTTATATGGATTGTTATGGTAAAAAACCAGACTTTTTAGAATTAGGATTATCTGCAGATACAGAAATGGCGGATCTGGTAAAAGAACTGCAAGATATTCCATTTTTAACTAATTCTGATGCTCATTCCCCATGGCCTCATAGGTTGGGTAGAGAATTCAATAGCATTGAAATGGAGGATATTTCATTTAATTCTTTAAAAAAGGCACTTCATAATAGAACTATCAAAGCTAATTATGGTTTTGATCCAAACATGGGTAAATATCATATGACTGCGTGCACACGTTGTTATGAAATATATGATCCTCAAGAAGCACTGAATACAAAAATGAAATGTTCTTGTGGGGGTACGATTAAAAAAGGAGTTGATTTCAGAATATCTGAAATAGCTGACTGGAAATCACCACACCATCCTTCTCATAGGCCACCATATATCCATATTCTGCCTTTAGCTGAAATGATCAGCTTGAAATATTCTAAAGGAGTTACCACTAAATTTGTCCAGGGCATTTGGGAATTATTAGTAAATGAATATGATAGTGAAATCGATGTCATACTAAATGCTCCGTTGGTAGAAATAAAAGATATTGATTCTGGCATGGTTTCTGTAATTCAAGCATTTCGTGAAAAAACCCTCATTATTGTGCCGGGGGGCGGAGGAAAATATGGCGAAATCAGATTTCCTGAAAATAATTTAGATAATTATTTTTAACCAATATTACTAATTTCATCATTTAAATTTTTTCATCCATTTATTCTCTTATTCTCCATCTGATTAAAATGTTAAGTAGATACTAATAATTATTATATTGAAAAAATAATATGAAATTTTATCGTGATATTTTCTTGAAATTAAAAGGAGGGTGTGCATGGATTTAAAGACTACTATAGGGGTATGTAAAAATGTTGACTATGAAGAAAAAAAAGTTATCATTCCTAAAGACCCTGACCTCTTGGAAGATAATGACGTAGTTTTAATCATAAGTGCTAAAGAATTCAGCAAGCTGGCAGATAATGTAAAAGATTTAATTAAGTACGTGGAAACTGTACAGGAATTAAGAGAATTATAGTGCTTTAGGCGGAGTGACATGCACCAAAAATATTTAATCATCTATTTAATTTTTATAATTCCTCTATTTTTATTAATTTCTATAAATCAGTATAACCCTCCAGATGAAAATTTTTCAATTTCATCGCAGGTAAAATATTTTTCTCAAGAAATAGGCCCTCGACCTGCAGCATCAGATAATGAAAGTAAAGCAGCATACTATTTGGAATCTCAAATGAGAAATTATGGTGTGGATACTGAAATACAAGATTTTAAATATTATTCTTTAAATTCGAAAGCCATAAAAAAATCTCAAAATGTTATTGGGACTATTAAGGGTGTTTCTTCTAAGGAAATTATAATCTGTGCTGATTTGGACACAGTAAGAGATAAAAGGTATGGGAAATATGTGGATGGCGCAAATGATGATGCAAGCTCTCTAGCTATAATTATGGCTCTTGCAAAAAAATATGGTAAAAAAAAGCCCTACTTAACTATAAAACTTATTGGATTTGGCGCAAGTGAAGAATCTTTTACATTCCCCATAATAACTCCTTCTAGAACCTGTTTAAAGCCAGAATCTTATTATAAAATACTTTACACTCCTTATTTAATAGGATCCCGTTATTATGTCTTAACTCATCAAGAAGAACTTGAAAATATGTTCGCAGTTATTAGTTTAGAAGCTACTGGTACAGGAACGCCTTGTTTTATAGGTAAAGATGCCTTTGTTGAAAATAATCTCTTTTTTGTAAATTTTTTAGTCAGTAATGCAAAATTGCATGGAATTAATGCTCAAAACATAGATTTTACATCTTTTGAAGATGAATCTAAAACAGAAGGTGCCATTAGCCATGTATACCTTCCTTTTTCATACGCAGGGATACCTTCCACATTTTTAACATGTATGAATAATCCAAATTCATCTTCATCATCCCATAATACTCTTGAAATTCCAGAATACCTTACTTTAAATGATACTTACGATAATTTAGTTAAAAATAGTGGAAATGAAGATGATTTGGAACAGCATCTGCAGATGGTTTTTTTTGTAGTAGATGATAGCATTGGTAAATTATCCGCCTTATATTCCATGAATAATTATTTTGAATAGAATTTTAAAATCAATTTAAATCCAACCTACATTAAATGGTAGTTCAAAAAAACTTCTTAAAATTTACTAATAACTCTTTAATAGATAAAAATAAAAATTATTTAGTATGAATTTTCAGATTGAACAGATGGTTGCTGGGGATTGGGATCAAGTTTCAAGAATTTACTTAGATGGTATTAGAACAGGAAATGCTACTTTTGAAGAAAAACTCCCTTCTTGGGATTTTTGGCTTTCAAAGCATATATTAGATTGTAATATTGTGGCACGCAGAGAAAATGAAATTTTAGGTTGGGCAGCATTATCTCCCACATCCAATCGAAAAGTCTATTCAGGAGTAGTGGAAGTAAGTGTCTATGTAAACGATGAACATAGGGGAAAAAAGATAGGAATGAATCTTATTCAGGAGCTAATAAAATTATCTGAGAAAAAGGGATTTTGGACCTTACAAGCAGGAATATTTCCTGAGAATAAGATCAGCATAAATTTGCATAAAAAGTGCGGGTTTAGAATTGTGGGCATGAGAGAAAAAATTGGTAAACTTGACGGCATCTGGCGTGATGTTGTTTTAATGGAAAGACGTAGCAAAATAGTGGGGACTGATTAAATTAAGAAACGGACCCGCGGGGATTTGAACCCCGGACCTTCAGATTAGGAGTCTGATGCCCTATCCAGACTAGGCTACGGGCCCAAGCATAATTGTTAATATAATTGCATAAAGAGTTCTAATATTAGTTAAATTCATAAAAAAAGATTTTTTTGACGGACCCGCCGGGATTTGAACCCGGGACCTTCGGATTAGAAGTCCGACGCCCTATCCAACTAGGCTACGGGCCCGCTTGAAAACGGTAAAAAAATGTTAGATTGTTTTAGTATATAACTGCTTTGATTTTTACATATATATTGGCGATTCTGGATCACTTTGAACAGTTTCGGCTAATTTCTTCAATCTGGATTCTATCTCTTGTGCTTCTTGTAATAATGGTTCTGGATTGATATTGGTTCCAAGCATCTGGTTAAGGGTATCAATGACGCCTGCAGCTGCTCTAGGATCTGGATACGGATTTAGAATTTCTGCAAATAAGCATGATGCATTAATATTCTTTGATGCACATCTGGTTAAGAGAGTACCAGATAACCCATTTAAATTTCCGAAAGGAAGTACGGGTAATTCTAAATCTGAAAGTCTCTTCAAAGCATCTTCATTGTTGCCTGCAGCACCCACAGCTTGAGTTTTTTCTCTTACAACCATGCTGTTAAATGTTATCAGCTCTTTACTGTTGTTCTTATCCATCCAATCCACAATAGCATTGGTCATATCATAAACTACGGTGGGGGGCACTATGAAATCGGATAAAAATAAAACTAACCCTTCCCCTTCATATATCCT
Source organism: Methanobacterium alcaliphilum (assembly GCF_023227715.1). Taxonomy (NCBI): domain Archaea; kingdom Methanobacteriati; phylum Methanobacteriota; class Methanobacteria; order Methanobacteriales; family Methanobacteriaceae; genus Methanobacterium; species Methanobacterium alcaliphilum. The sequence goes on along the minus strand of NZ_JALKIF010000004.1, from coordinate 5,010 downwards.
AAAAGGATGTATGGCAACTCCTTTATATAGGACTGCCAGGGGAGGGAAATATTTGGAATCAATGTACCCTATTTCTCGCATTTTCAAATCTTCTACCAAGAGCCAACCAACAATGTTCCCAATTAGGCCCACGCCAGGTGATCCTTCAAGGACGATTGCATCTTCAATATCCTCAGATAATAATGTGCAACACTCTGTTTTGGTTTCTACTTTCATGGTGCACCACCGGCACCTTCAATAATTTCTCCGGTTTTGGCATCTATAATGAAATACCCTTCGCTTTTACCATTCTTATTGACAGATACATAATAAACTTTTTTTCCATCAATGGTTTTTAGTTCAGGAGTTCCTGCACTTGCTCCTGTAGTTGAGTCTATCTCAGCTTCGGCAATACTTTTTGCCTTTGAACTAGATATCTGCACATTTGAACCTCCATTATCACCACTACCACTAGTACTTTCCTGATCACTTCCAGATGAGGCTTGAGAATCACTAGTTTGTCCCTGTACTTCATCAGAAGAACCGGTGGAACTTTGGCCGTCTTGTGTCGGGGTCTGACTTTGCAGGTCAGATAGCTCCCATAAGTTGGGGGTCTGGCTAATTTGGTAACCAGCAGCAGCTACACCTATTGCAAGTACTATGACCACTGATATTAATATTTTCGAGTTTATCAATTAACTCACCATTATATTATTATATTTTAGATCTTATTAAACTAACTCAATTATTATTGGGGTTACCAAAAATTATCTTAAGATAATATTAATAATCTCTAGGTATCCCTAGATCTACTCTAAGGATTCACATACTTTATGTTCATTCAGTTTATAAACTTTTACCTTGTAGCGAATTTTTTTATTAATTACTAATTCTTATGCGTTAATATTATTTAAAGTATTACTTATATATTACTCTTTATATTATTTTTACATATGGTTTTGTCAAAAATGAAGCTATCCCTGGGTTAGTAGTTATATAAATAGTTTTCACTTTTATTTTAAATGAAAACCTTATAACATATAATATTAGAATATAATTGATAGTTTTTTGAACTTTAAAAACAAGAGGTGATACATTTGAGCGAAAGGATTGTTATATCGCCGACATCACGACAAGAAGGACACGCAGAACTTGTCATGGAAGTCGATGATGAAGGAATCGTGACCAAGGGGCGATACTTCAGTATTACTCCTGTTAGAGGCCTAGAGAAAATAGTGACCGGTAAAGCTCCAGAGACAGCACCTGTTATCGTACAGAGGATCTGTGGTGTTTGCCCTATACCTCACACTCTAGCTTCTGTGGAAGCGATGGATGACTCCCTGGATATAGAAGTGCCTAAAGCTGGTCAGTTACTAAGAGAGCTAACATTAGCTGCTCACGACATAAACAGCCACGCTATACACCATTTCCTGATAGCTGCTGATTTTGTACCAGAAAATTTAATGGCTGCTGCTATAAATTCAGTTTCTGAAGTCAGGAAAAATGTACAATACGTAGTTGATATGGTAGCAGGTGAAGGTATTCACCCAGCTGATGTACGTATTGGTGGAATGGCTGATAATATCAGTGAATTAGCCAGAAAACGCTTATATGCGCGATTGAAACAACTAAAACCAACATTAGATGAACATGTTGATTTAATGATTGGTTTAGTAGCAGATAAAGGTTTACCTGCAGGTTTAGGTGTACATAATCAGAAAACAATGGCTACTGATGTTTTATATGGTAATCGAGACAACTTCGATTTAGATAGATTCACAGAAATAATGCCTGAAAGCTGGTATGATGACCCTGAAATAGCCAAAAAGGCTTGTTCCACTATTCCATTATATGATGGTAGAAACATAGAAGTAGGTCCAAGAGCTAGAATGGCAGAATTCCAAGGATTTAAAGAAAGAGGTGTCGTAGCCCAGCATGTAGCTAGAGCATTAGAAATGAAATCTGCATTAGCAAGAGCTATTGATATTTTAGATGAATTAGATACATCTGCACCTGCTCGAGCCGATTTTGATATAACTGGTACTGGTAAATTAGGTATTGGTGCTATTGAAGGCCCAAGAGGAATGGATGTACACATGGCACAAGTTGCCGATGGTAAAACTCAGTTCTACAGTGCACTAGTTCCTACCACCTGGAATATACCCACTATGGGTCCTGCAACTGAAGGATTCCACCACGAATTCGGACCTCACGTTATCCGAGCATACGACCCATGTCTGTCCTGTGCTACTCATGTAATAGTAGTAGATGATGAAGACAGTAGTGTCATTAAAAACGAAATGGTTAGACTTTAAGCTCAGACTTATCGTTACTAAGGGAATAACATGCCATATGATGCGGAGATTTTAGTTGTTGGATGTGGAAATGTCTTATTCAAAGACGATGGATTTGGACCCGCAGTGATCGAAGCCTTGGAGACTTACTTCAAGGAACATGAAGACGAACGTCCAGAGAACACTATGTTCATAGATGCTGGAACAGGAGGCCCTCATTTTGTATTCTCACTGCCTCATGATTCTTGGAAAAAGATGATTGTGGTGGACATTGTGGAATACAAAGCGGAACCTGGTGAATTAAGAAAATTCGAGGTAGATGAAATTCCGAAGGGATCCTATGAAAACATGCACTCATGGCCGGTTAACCAGCCATTGCATGAACTCAATGAAAAAATAGATGTCATGGTAATTGGATGTAAGCCAAAAGAAATCTCTGCTCCAAACGTGGAAATGGGTCTAACACCCCCCGTTGAAGAAGCTATTCCCAAGGCCATTAAAATGATTTTAAAGGAAATTGGGGTTTAGCAATGAGTTTAATCAACCGAATTAAAAAATTTTTTGGAATGGAAGCTAAACCAGACATTGAAGCTGAACCAGATGCAGCCAAATCAGCAGAAGGAGCTTCAGAACAGGAGGTTGAAAAAGTGGCTGAAGAAAAAGCAAAACCAAGAATAGGTTACATACACTTAAGTGGATGTACCGGAGATGTTATGTCGTTAAGTGAGAATTACGACATTCTCGCCGAATTACTCACCAATATGGTGGATATTGTTTATGGACAAACCCTGGCAGATGTATGGTGGGATGATGAGAACCCAATGCCAGAAATGGACCTTGCGTTAGTAGAAGGGTCTGTCTGTCTACAAGACGAACACAGTCTTAAAGAATTAATGGAAGTAAGGAAAAGAGCAGCAATGGTATGTGCTTTCGGATCTTGCTCTGCTACCGGGTGTTTCACCAGATACTCCCGTGGAGGACAGCAAGCACAACCGGCACACGAATCATTCGTACCTATCGCTGACTTAGTAAAAGTGGATTGTGCCATCCCAGGATGCCCACCATCCCCTGAAATTATAGCAAAAACCGTTGTAGCTCTAATCAACGGCGACATGGACTACTTACAGCCCATGATTGACTTAGCAGGAATGACCGAAGCATGTGGTTGCGACTTACAATTAAAAGTGGTTAACCATGCTCTATGTATTGGATGCGGAACCTGTGTCATGGCTTGCCAAACCAGAGCTCTCGACATGACCAACGGCCGACCAGAACTAAACAGCGACCGATGTGTCAAGTGTGGAGTCTGTTACGTACAGTGCCCGCGAAGCTGGTGGCCAGACGAACAAGTCAAAAAGGACTTAGGACTATAGGAGGCTGGAAAAATGGTTTTAGGTACTTACAAAGAAATAGTTTCTGCAAGAGCAACCGATAAACAAATCCAAAAAGTCGCCCAAGACGGTGGAATTGTAACCGGTCTATTAGCCTTTGCATTAGAAGAAAAAATCATCGAAGGAGCCGTAGTCGCTGGACCAAGTGAAAAATTCTGGAAACCAGAACCTATGGTGGCCATGTCTGCTGATGAGATCATAGCTGCTGCTGGTACCAAGTACACTTTCTCTCCTAACGTAATGATGTTAAAGAAAGCTGTACGACAATACGGTATTGAAAAATTAGGAACTGTTGCTATTCCATGTCAAACCATGGGTATCAGAAAAATGCAGTCCTACCCATTCGGTGTAAGATTCTTAGCTGACAAAATAAAGTTACTCATCGGTATTTACTGTATGGAAAACTTCCCATACGCTTCTCTAGAGACTTTTATCTCTGAGAAAATGGGAGTCAGTATGGAAATGGTAGAAAAAATGGATATTGGTAAAGGTAAGTTCTGGGTACACACTCAGGATGAGGTCTTAAGCATTCCATTAAAAGAAACCCACGGATACGAACAGAGCGGATGTAACATCTGTCTGGACTATGTGGCTGAACTTGGTGATTTGTCCACGGGATCTGTCGGTTCCCCTGACGGATGGTCTACTGTGATCACCCGTACTGATGGTGGAGATTCTATCTTTAAACAAGCAGTAGAAGCAGGAGCATTCGAGACTAAGGATATTGCAAATGTAAAACCTGGTCTAGATCTCTTACAAAAATTATCTGCTCAGAAGAAAGAGAAAAACCAAAAAACCATCGACAAGAGAAAAGAAATGGGATTACCTGTTCCATTCTAATTCTCTTTTCTTTTTTTATTTTGCTGAGATCAAATATTTGGTGTTTTAATGGACACATTTCTTATTTTTGCAGCCATGCTCATGGTTTACATGTATGGCCTCTTTTTTTATTTCTATAAACTTTCTAAAGATAAAAAACAAAAGAATTCTGCTATGATGGTTAGGGCAATAACTCACTTCAGGAGCAAAAATTTTGAACAAGCCCAATATTTTTTAGAAGTAGTTTACAATGAGGCCATGAAATCTGAAGACCTGTATTTTGCTGCTGAAAGTTTATATTACCTGGCTTTAGTAAACATTGAACAGAAAGATAGTCAAACCGCATTGCAATTTCTTGAAGAATCTTTCGACTACTACAAACAATTAGAAGATGAAGAAGGAATTCAAAAAACTCAAGACTTGATGATCAAATTATAAAAAAACTTCAAATTATCCATAAAATTTCATAAAAGTGGCTGTAAAGTTGTTGGGGGTTGGGACTTTGCGAAAAATTTTTTGAAAAAAAA